>NZ_JAKWFH010000005.1:0-206775 GCF_029522185.1 Burkholderia sp. IO2
GCCGGATGACGGCGCGCCCGCGCCGGCCGCGGCCGACTCGCGCGTGGCCGAAGCACGCGCCGCGGCCGCGTCGACCACGGCCGGCACGCCGGTTCGCGCGCCGCTCGCGGGCGGGGATGCCGTCGCCACGCCGCCGATCGTCGACATCGATCCGTCGCTGATCGCGCGCCAACGCGCGGCCCGGGATGCGGCCGCGGCGGCGTTCGACACGCCGGCCGCATCGCGCGCGTCGTCGGCCTACCGGATCGGCCCGGGCGACGTGCTGCAGATCACCGTGTGGGATCACCCGGAACTCGCGGCGGCCCAAGGCGGCGCACAGCAGACGCCGCCGCGCGCGGCCGACCCGGTTGCCGGCTTCGTCGTCGACGACCGCGGCAACCTGACGTTCCCGTATGCCGGCGCGCTGAAGGTCGCCGGCCTGACCGCCGCCGACGCGCAGGCCCGCGTGAAGCAGGCGCTCGGCAAGATCTACCGAGACCCGCAGGTCACGTTGCGCGTGGCATCGTTCCGTTCGCAGCAGGTGTACGTCGACGGCGAAGTCCACACGCCGGGCGCGCTGCCCGTCAACGACGTGCCGATGACGCTCGCCGATGCGATCGCGCGCGCCGGCGGCTTCACGCCCGGCGCCGACCAGAGCGACGTGACGATCGTGCGCGACGGCACGCCCGTGCGCATCGACCTGGCGCGCCTGATCGAGCGCCACCGCGACCCGTCGCGCATCGTGCTGCGCGGCGGCGACCTGCTGCGCGTCGGCGCGCGAGACAGCAACGGCGTGTACGTGATGGGCGAGGTCAACCGGCCGATGCTCGCGCTGCCGAAGCGCGACGGCCGCCTGACGTTGAGCGACGCACTGCTGCAGGCCGGCAGCATCAATTCCAATACCGCCGACGCCGCGCAGATGTTCGTGATTCGCGGCGCGCAGGGCCGCACGCCGACGGTATTCCATCTCGACGCGCGCTCGCCAGTCGCGATGGTGCTCGCGAACCAGTTCGAGCTGGAGCCGAAGGACATCGTCTACGTCGACGGCAACGGGCTCGTCCGCATCAGCCGCGTGCTGAGCCTGTTGCTGCCCAGCGTGAACACGGGCGTCGCCGCCGGGATCGCCACGAAATGAGGCCGACCCCGCCCCCCTTCCTGCTCGCCGTCTGCGAAGGCAACGTGTGCCGCAGCCCGCTCGCGGCCGCGCTGCTCGCGGCGAAGCTGCCGCACGCGCGGACCGGCTCGGCCGGCCTCGCGCCGCCGAACGGCCGGCCGGCCGACCCGCTGGCCCGCGAGATGGCCGCCGCGCGCGGGCTCAACCTCGACGCGCATGCGGCCCGGCCGGTGACGGCCGCGCTGTGCGCGCAGGCCGACCTGATCTTCGTGATGGACGGCGGGCAGCGCCGCGTGCTCGAAGCGCGTCACCCGTTCCTGCGCGGCCGCGTGTTCCGTCTCGGCGAGTACGCGCGGATCGCCGACGGCGCGCCGCTCGGCCTCGACATCCCAGACCCCTACCGCGGTACGCGCGACGACTTCGTGCGCTGCGCGGCGCTGATCGATCTCGCGGTCGGCAGCTGGCTGCCGCGGCTCGCCGCGCGCTGGCCGCACATCACCGCCTCCTTCTCCGGACCCCAGCCATGACGAGTACCGCTTCCCCCGAACGCGAGATCGACCTGATCCGCGTGCTCGACGTCCTGCGCCAGGCACGCTGGACGATCGCGTCGATCACGGCGGCCTGCGTCGCCGCCGGCGCGCTGTATGCGTTCGTCGCGCCGCCGATCTACCAGGCCGACCTGATGATCCAGACCGACGATGCGACCGACGCCGCGTCGAAGAACCTGCTCGGCGATGCCGCGTCGTTCTTCAACGTCGCGTCGCCCGCGTCGGCCGAGGCGCAGATCCTGTCGTCGCGGCTCGTCGTCACGCGCGCGGTGGAAGACCTGCGCGCGTATATCGTCGCGGCCCCCGCCCGCGTGCCGGTGATCGGCGCGTTCGTCGCGCGCTTCAACGACGGCGCGGTGAAGCCCGGCCTGTTCGGTTTCGGCGGCTATGCGTGGGGGCAGGAGCGGATCGACGTCGTGCGCTTCGACGTCCCGACGCGCGCGGAAGGCGACACGTTCCAGGTCGTGCGGCTCGACGAAACGCGTTACCGGCTCACCGGCGCGAGCCTGAAGGCCGATGCGGTCGGCACGATCGGCCGCACGGAAACCTTCGACACGCGCTACGGCCCGCTGCACCTCGACATCACCGGCTTCGACGCGCTGCCCGGCACGCGCTTCACGCTGGTGCGTCAATCGCGCGCGGAAACGATCGACACGCTGCGCACCGCGCTCGACGTCCAGGAGAAGGTGAAGCAATCGGGTGTGCTCGTCGCGTCGCTACGTGGCCACGATCCCGTCGACATCAGCGCGACGCTCAACGCGATCGCCAACCGTTACGTCGAACAGAACATCGCGCGCCGCACGGCCGAGGCCGCGCAATCGCTCGCGTTCCTGAACGAGCAGCTGCCGATCGTGAAAGGCCAGCTCGAGCGCGCGGAAACACGTTACGCGACCCTGCGCAGCCGCACCGGCTCGGTCGATCTCGAGGAAGAAGGCAAGGTCGTCCTGCAACAAGGCGCCGACCTGCAGACGCGCCTGCTCGAACTGCAGCAGAAACACGACGAACTGTCCCGCCGCTTCCTGCCGACTCACCCCGACATGGCCGCGCTCGACGCGCAGCTCGCGACGTTGAAGCGCCAGCAGGGCGCGCTCGACGCGCGCATCGCCCGGCTGCCCGCCCAGCAAAGCGAGGAAGTGCGCGCCCGGCTCGACGTGAAGGTGAACGCGGACCTGTACACCGCGCTGCTGAACAACACCCAGCAACTCGAACTCGTGCAGGCCGGCAGGACGGCGAGCGTGCGCGTGGTCGATGCGGCCGTCGCGCCGGCCGATCCGGTGCGGCCGAACCGGCCGGTCGTGATCGCCGCCGCCGCGCTGGCCGGCCTCGCGCTCGGGTTGATCGCCGCATTCGCGCGCGAATTCCTGTACGGCGGCCTGACCGCCGTCGACGAGATCGAGCGCCACACGTCGCTGCCGGTGCGCGCGGTGCTGCCTGCCGCCGCCCGCCAGCGCAAGCTGATGCGCGCGGTCGAACGTCATGACGCGGGCCTGCACGTGCTCGCGTACGACGATCCGTACGAACCGGCGATCGAAGGGCTGCGCAGCCTGCAGACCGCACTGCACTTCGCGCTCGCCGATCGCGCGCATCCGCTGGTGCTGGTCACGGGCCCCGCACCCGGCACCGGCAAGTCGTTCGTATCGGTCAACCTCGCGGCGGTGCATGCGGCGAGCGGCCGGCGCGTGCTGCTGATCGACGGCGATCTGCGCAAGGGCTATCTGCACCAGTACTTCGGACTCGAACGCGGCGCGGGCTTCGCGGCGCTGCTCGCCGGCCGCGCGCACGCCGACGACGCCATCCGGCGCGACGTCGCGCCGAATCTCGACTTCCTGCCGACCGGCGAACTGCCGAGCGCGCCGACCGCGCTGCTGCAGCAGGCCGGCCTCGGCGCGCTGCTCGCGTCGCTGCGCGCGCGCTACGACCTCGTCGTCGTCGATTCCGCCCCGCTGCTCGCCGCCACCGACTCGACCTGGCTCGGCACCCATGCCGACGCGACGCTCCTCGTCGCACGCGCGGGCTCGACGCGGGCCGGCGAACTCGTCGAAGCCGCGAAGCGCCTGCCGCAGCGGCCCGACGCCCAGCCCGGCGTCGTGCTGAACGGCCTCGATCCGCGCACGGGCGCATCGGCCTTCGGCTCGAAATACGGCGGCTACCGCTACGAAGCGTACCGCTACACGTGCGACGCGCGGCGCTGTACGCACCTCGCCCGCCTGCGCGCGGCACTTCAACGTCTGCTGCGGAGGTCCGCATGAGCGACATCGCATTCGCGCCGTCATTCGACGAGCGCGCGCCCCTTCAACCCGACACGCGCCCAGCGGCTTCGCCCCCCGCCGCGCCGCCGCTGCGCATCGCGCTCGTCGTCGAAGCGGCCGGCGGCGGCGTCGCCGTGCACCTGACCGACCTGATCGCCGGTCTGCACGCACGCGGCTACGCGGACATCCACCTGATCGCGCCGCTCGGCGAGCGCTTCGACGACGCGATGCTGGCCGACGCGGCCGCGCGGTGCAAGACCGTGCACCGGCTGCCGCTGCGGCGCGCGGTCGGCGCACACGACCTGCGCGGCATGCTCGCGCTGCGCCGGCTGTTGCGCCGGATCCGGCCCGACATCGTGCACAGCCACAGCTCGAAGGCCGGCGCGCTCGCGCGCCTGTGCCGCGGGCCCTGGAAGCAGGTCTACACGCCGCATGCGGTCTATACGCTGAACCCGACGCTGTCGCCTGCGAAGCGCGCGTTCTACGGCAGCGTCGAGCGCGTGCTCGGCAATGCGTGCTCGGACGCGGTGATCGCCGTGTCGCAGGACGAAGCCGATCACCTGCATGCGCTCGGCATCGCGCGCGAGCGCATCCGGCTCGTCGAGAACGGCGTCACGCCGCCGATGCTGCTCGCGCGCCAGGCGGCACGCATCGCGCTCGGATTGGCCGATCACCCGTTCGTCGTCGGGTTCGTCGGGCGGTTCGATCACCAGAAGGGGATCGACCGCCTCGTGCGGATCGCGCGCGTACTCGACGAACGCTTCGGCAATCGCGTGCAGGTCGTCGCGGTCGGCTCGGGCGACTTCGACCGGGCAGCGGGCGACGAGGCGCACGACCTGCCGGCGAACCTGCGCATCGCGGGCCGCGTCGACGCCGCGCGCCGCTACTTCTCCGCGTTCGACCTGCTCGCGCTGCCGAGCCGCTACGAAGGGTTTCCGTACGTGTGCCTCGAAGCCGTCGCCGCACGGGTGCCGATCGTGGCGACGCAGGTGTCGGGTGCGACCGAGCTGATCGCCGACCACCGCGTCGGGCTGACGGTATCGAACAGCGACGATCCGGCCGCGTTCGCGTCGATGGTCGGCCGGCTCGTCGAGCATCCGGCCGCGCACCGGCTGATGCGCGAACAATGCGCACGCGCCTACCCCCATTTCTCGGCGGACGCGATGGTCGATCGCACGCTCGCCGTCTATCGCGACCTGCTGCGGGAGAGCGCATGATGAGCCGCCCCGTTCACGTGGCGCTGCTGCACGCGTACAGCGCACGCAACTCCGGCGACGGGCTGCTCGTCGAGCTGTCGGTCGGGCTGCTGCGCGGCGCGTTCGGCGCCGACACGCGCGTGTCCGTCGTCGCGGCCGATCCCGCGTCGTTCCCCGCTCATCCGGACGTGCGGCCCGCGCCCGTGCTCGCCGCCGGCGCCGCCGGGCGGCTGATCGGCGCGGCGATGGCGGCGCTGCCCGTCGTCGCCAATCCGGCGCTGGCCGACCTGCGCGGCCTGCTGAAACAGGTCGACCTGATCGTCGGCGTCGGCGGCGGCTACCTGCGCGCGCGCAACAGCGTCGAGGCGCTCAAGCTCGAAGCCGGGCACCTCGTGCAGATGCGTGCGGCACGCGCGGCGCGCAAGCCGGCCGTCTATCTGCCGCAGAGCATCGGCCCGGCTGCCGGCAATGCGATGCTCGCCGGCCACCTGACGTCGCTGCTCGCGGGCTTCCACACCGTGTTCGTGCGCGACGATCGTTCGATGGCGCTGCTCGCCGCCAACCCGAACACCCGGCGGGCGCCCGATCTCGCGGTGCTCGAATTCGGCCGTCGGGCGGCCGGCCTGCGCGAGCACGCGCATGTGCCGCCGGCCCGCCCCGGCCACATCGCGCTGGTGCTGCGCCGTCCGCCCGCGTGGAACGCCGCGCAATGCGCGCGTTACCACGCGCAGACGGAAGCGTTGATCGAACGGCTCGGCGCGTTCTGCCGCATCACGTTCGCCGTGCAAAGCACGGGGCGCGGCAACGACGACGCCGCGTACTACCGGGAACGCGGCTTCGACGATACGCGCACGCTGAAGGACGTGCTCGCCGGCGACACGCCCGATGCGGTCGTCTCCGTGCGCCTGCACGGCGCGCTCGAGTCGATCCTGCATGGCGTGCCGGCCTATCACCTGAGCTACGAGCGCAAGGGGTTCGGCGCGTATGCCGATCTCGGCGTCGGCCACTGGGTCGCGAACGCAGCCGATTTCGATGCGAATGCGGTATGCGACACGCTGTTCGCCCCCGACGCGCTGCGCCGCTTCTGGACGCAGACCGACACCGGCATCGCGCGGCTCGCCCGCGAACGCGAGCGAATCGTCGCCGCGCTGCGGGCTGCGCTCCACGACGGAGCGGCGCGATGAAGGCCGCATCGTCGCGCCTCGCGCTGCGGGTCGGTGCGCTCGGCCTCAAATTCGTGCTGACGATCGTCGTCGCGCGCACGCTCGGCTTCGAAGCGGTAGCCGTCTATGGTGTCGCGCTCGCGGTGTCGGTCGTCGCGTCGAAGGTACTCGGCCTCGGCTTCAGCACCGAAATCAACCGGCGGCTCGCCGGCCCCGATCCGCGCGATGCGATCCGGACCTGCATGCGGCTCTCCGTGCTGTATGCGGGCGTCCATGTCGTGCTGTGCGGCGCGGCCGCGCTGCCGGTCGGCGCGTTCTTCGGGCGGCCGCGGGCGGGCGCGCTGGCCGACGTGCCGCTCGTCCTGGTGACGCTCGTCGCATGCGCCGAACATGCGGCGCTCGAAGTCAACACGTGGCTGTTCTCGCTACATCGCGCCCGCGCGGCGTCATGGCTGCTGTTCGTGCGGACCGGCGCGTGGGCCGGCGTCGCGGTCGCCGCGCTCGCGGCGCGCGTGGTCGGGTCGATCGACGGCGTGTTCGCGATCTGGCTCGCCGGCGACGTGATCGTCGTCGCGCTCGGCTGGCTGCTGATTTCGCGCACCGCGCGCCGGCTGCCGGCGATGCCCGCGCTATCGGCCACGCGCTTGCCGCTCGCGACGGTTTGGCGCAGCGGCGCGCCGTTCTTCGTCGCGTTGCTGCTGCTGTCGGTACTGCAGTATCTCGAACGCTTCGTCGCATCCGCGATGCTCGATGCGGGCGAGCTCGGCCGCTACGTGTTCGTGTGGTCGATCGCGAACGCGATCCAGACGATCGCGTCGGCCACCGTCGCGGCGGTCGCCGCGCCGCGCCTCGTGCGTGCGCTCGACTGTCCGCGAAACGCGCCGAAGGCATTTCGCGGCGAACTCGCGCAGGCGCTGCGCGGGTCGGTGATCCTGACCGGCGCCGCCGCGCTCGCGATCGTCACCGTGCATCCGTGGCTGTTCCGGCTCGCGCATGAAGGCAACGACCTGCCGTCGACCGTCATCCTCGCGATCCTGCTGCTGTCGTTCGTGCTGCGCGCCGCGTGCGACGTGCTGTGGGCCGCCGCCGTCGCGTTGCGGGCAGGCCGCGTGGTCGCGTGCGTGATGGCCGTGCTGACGCTCGCGTGCGTACCGATGACGATCGCGCTCGTGCATGACGGGCACGCGATCGGCGCAGCCGTCGCGCATCTCGTCGCGAGCATCGCGGTGTTCGCGTGGCTCGCATGGATCGTGTCGGCGCGCACCCCGACGGCGCGCCGCGCCATCCGGCCGGGAGCGGCCGATGCTGCGTAAGCTGATCGCGAGCGGTCCGCTGCTGAGCCGCGGCTTGCGGGATGCCATCGCCGCGTGCCTCGCGCTGCTGTACGTCGGCGTCTATGCGAATGCGCGCGCGCTGCTGCCGGAATTCATCTTCCGCGACGCAGACAAGATCCAGACGCAGATCGGCGGCGGCTCGACCTACGACGGCTCGTCGTTCGACGCGGTCGGCAAGCTGTACCAGGCGCTCGGCGGCGCCGGCACGGCCGTGTTCGTCGTCGCGCTGGGCGTCGCCACGATCTGGATCGCGCTACGCGCGACACGGCGGCTCGGCGCGCTGGTCGCCCATCTCGCGTTGATTGCGCCGTGCCTGTTCTTCAACCTGTTCGTCGCGAGCAAGGACACGCTCGTCGTCGCGATGTCGATCGCGGTGCTCGCCGTTGCGCGCGTACGCGGCACGACGGGTACGATGCTGATCGCCGTGCTGCTGTACCTCGGCTACGCGGCCACGATCCGCGGTTACTTCGCGTTGATCGTCGCGATCGCGCTCGCGGCATGGGTGTGGCGCCGGGTATCGACGCTGCCGAGGCTGGCCGGCGCATTGCTGGTCGTCGCCGTGCTCGTCGCGCTGCCGAATGCCGCCTATACGCTGCTTCAGCAGCCGCGCGACCTCGCGGTCGACTATCTCGTGTATGCGTCGCCGTTCGGCGCGCGCACGAGTTTCTACAATCCGTTTCCGCCCGATTCGTTCGTCCATTTCGCGGGCAACTATGCGTATTCGCTCGTGCGGCTCAACCTGCCGGTGCTGTTCTCGTTCGATCCGAAGGGATTCGCGATGCAGGCGCTGGTCGCGCTGTTTCTCTGCGCCGCATGGCGACGCGTTCCCGTGCGGCGTGCCGGTGAAGGCGGAAACGCGCTGCCCCGCAACGGCGAACTGCTCGCGTGCCTGCTGCTCGGCCATGTCGCGGTCTCGATGCTGTTCGAGCCGGATCTCGGCAGCTACCTGCGGCACCTGTCCAGCGTCGCCTTGTTCGCCGTCGCGCTGTGGTCGATCCGCACGCGCGAGCCGGCTTGACGGCCGGCTACGGCTTCGACGTCGTCGCGCGCAGCGACGCGCGGGCCGCATCGAGCGCGGGCTTCGGCGACCGGTCCGCGCGCACGAGCCCGTAGCTGCGCTGCGCCGCATCGCTCGCATTCGCCGTATCGGCCCATTCGTAAACCGACAGCAGCGGCGTGCCGAGCGTCGCGCGCGCATCGAGCAGCATGCGCACACGTCGCGCCTGCCGCGCGTTGCCGTCGACGCCCGCCGACGCCGCGCCGTCTTCGGTCACGAGCGCCGGCAGGCCGTAGCGCGCGCGAATGTCGCGCGCGGCATCGCGGATCTGCGGCGGCGTCATCCCGTACGCGTGGTACGACACGGCGTCGAGACACGCGGGTGACGCGGCAACCATGCCGGCCAGCAGGCGGTCGGGCACGCTGCCGGGCAGCGGCG
Organism: Burkholderia sp. IO2; assembly: GCF_029522185.1. NCBI lineage: Bacteria > Pseudomonadati > Pseudomonadota > Betaproteobacteria > Burkholderiales > Burkholderiaceae > Burkholderia > Burkholderia sp. IO2. The sequence continues at coordinate 9,019 of NZ_JAKWFH010000005.1, forward strand.
GCCGTGCGAAGCCGAAGCCGACGACCGGAGCGGACGGCCGGCGCGCGGCCAGGCCGCGGCACACGCCTTCGGCAAACGGCGGGAACGTGTGCGCAACGTCGCCGGTCGGCCAATAACGGCCCAGATCCGGTTCGTTCCACAGCTCGATCGCCACCAGCGCGCGGTCGTATCGCGCGGCGAGCTGCGTCACCGCGCCGGCCAAACGGGCGCCGGCCGTCACGAGCGACGGGCGGTCCGTGTTCGCTTCGCGCGCTCCATCGTCTTGTCCCAGCGGCGCGAGCATACGCACGGTCAGCAACACCGGCAGCCGAGCCGCGCGCGCCGCCGCGAATGCCTCGTCGACCTGGCGACGGTAGTCCGCACGATCGAGACGATCGGTCCATACGCCGAAGCGGACGAAGTCGAAGCCGGTCTGTCGAATCTGCCGCGCATCGGCGGGCGTCAACGACTGGATCTTCGTCTGGACGCCGACAAGCGGCCGGCCGTCGGAGGCGGCCGGCCAGCGCGCGCGGTCGTCGGCATGGGCGGGCGGAAGTGCCACGAAACACAGTGCGACGGCAACGAACAGCGTGGAAATCCGGAGCATGGGCAGGAGAACGATCGGGCATGCCGGCAGCATGTGACGCGTTGCGCAACGAACCTGCACGCGCACGGCCGGCGGAAAACAGGGCATCGTGGCCGATCGTGCATTGTTGCAGAGCCGCGCGCTCGCCACCATCGGACCGGTCCGAGCGGGTTCGGCTCCGTGCCGGCGCACCGCCCGCGGGCACGCCTGCCCGGCCAGTTGCGCCCCCGCCGCTACGCCTTCTTCCTCCCCCTCAACACGAACGCCGCCGCCGTACACCCGATCATCGCGATTCCCGCGATCAGGAACGTATCGCTGTACGCCATCAGCAGCGCCTCGCGCATCACGCGCTGGTTCACGAGCCCGAGCGCCATCTCCTGCACGCCGGAGATCGACCCGCCGGGCAGCACGTCCGCGCGCGGCGCATGCACGCGGGAAAGCAGCCGCGCAAGCATCGCCATGCGCTCCTGGAACGCCTCGGAGAACGGCGTGACCGTCTCGCCGATGCGCATCGCGTGCAGCTTCTGCCGCTCGACGACGATCTGGCTCATCACCGCGATGCCGATCGCGCCGCCGACGTTGCGGACCATGTTGAACACGCCCGACGCGGAGCCGAGCTGCGCCTTCTCGATCCCGTCGACGGCCATCACGGCCAGCGCGATCACGACGAACGACTGCCCGATCCCGCGCACGATCAGCGACGGGACGATCACGTTCGATGCCGCATCGGCGTCGAGGTGGATGTTCATCAGGCAGCCGGCCGCGACCAGCACGAAGCCGAGCACGATCGTCGTGCGCGGGCTGGTGCGGCGCATCAGCGGCGGCGTCAGGAACGACATCGCGAACTGCACGAGCCCGTACGGAATCATCGCGAGGCCGATGTCGCGCGCGCTGTAGCCGTGCAGCTCGGCGAAGTAGTTCGGCACGAGGAACACCACGCCGAACACCACCGCGCCGAACAGGAACTGCATCAGGCTCGCGATCCCGAAGTTGTACTGGCCGAGCAGCCGCAGGTTGATGAACGGCTCCTTGCGCCGCAGCTCGATCGCGACGAACGCCGCCAGCCCGAGCGCCGCGACGATCGACAGCTCGACGATCAGGTCCGACGCGAACCAGTCCTTGCGCCCGCCCTCCTCCAGCACGATCTGCAGCGCGCTCAGGCCGACCGCCATCGTCGCGATGCCGAACCAGTCGGCCCGCCTGAGCATCCCGAGCTGCACCGGCACGGGCCGGATCGCCCAGCCGATCGCCACGACCAGCGCGATCGCCGGCGGAATCTGCAGATAGAAGATCCAGCGCCACGAATACATGTCGGTCAGCCACCCGCCGACCGACGGCCCCGCCGCCTGCGCGACGTTGTTCGCGATCGCGAACAGCGCCATCCCGAGCGGATGTTTCGACGGCGGCAATTCGGTGACGATCAGCTGGAACGACAGCGGGATCAGCACGCCGCCGAACGCGCCCTGCAGCGCCCGCGCGATGATCATCGTCGAGATGCTCGGCGCGACCGAGCACGCGAGCGAAAACGCGAGAAAGCCGGTCGCGCCGACCAGCAGCACGCGTCGCGCGGAAAACACCTGCACGAGCCAGCCGGTGAGCGGAATCACGACGATCTCGGCGACGAGGTACGCAGTGGTGATCCACGAGCCTTCCTCGAAGCTCGCGCCGAGCGAGCCGCGGATGTCGGGCAGCGACGCATTGGTCACGTGCACGTTCATGCCGGCCATGAAGCAGCCGAACACGCCGCCGAGCACCGCGACCCACGCGCGCAGCGAAACGGTGTCTTCGTGCGCAGCCTGCGCGGTCGTCGTGCTCACGTGCCGGCCCCCTGCGTGCCGCGCGTGTCGACGCGCGCGATCACCGACATCCCGGGCCGCAGCACGACGCCGGCCGGCGGCGCATCGACGCGGATCTTCACCGGGATGCGCTGCACGATCTTCGTGAAGTTGCCGGTCGCGTTGTCCGGCGGCAGCAGCGCGAACTGCGCGCCCGAGCCCGGCGCGAGGCCGATCACGCGGCCATGCAGCGTATGGCCCGAATAGGTGTCGACGTCGATCTGGACGGGCTGGCCGTCGTGCATCGCGCCCAACTGCGTTTCCTTGAAGTTCGCGACGACATACACGTCGCTCAGCGGCACCACCGCGAGCAGCGGCATCCCGACTTCGACGTACTGGCCGGCCCGTACCGCGCGCTGGCCGACGCTGCCGTCGCGCGTCGCGCGGATCACCGTGTGGTCGAGATCGAGCTGCGCGAGCGCCAGCTTCGCCTGGGCCGCCGCAAGCCGCGCACGCGCCTGCGCGATCGCGGCCGCGCTCTGTTCGCGGCGGCGCTGCAGCACGGTCTGCTGGTCGGTCTGCACGCGCACGGCCGCCCCGGCGCGGGCCAGTTCGGCGCGTGCCTTCAACGCGTCCGCGTGGGCCTGCTCCCAGCGCTGTCCGCTCGCGGCGGATTCGGCCAGCAGTTGCTTGTAGCGCGTCGCATCGGCGTCGCGCCGCGCGGCTTCGGCGCCCGCGGCGGCCGCGTCGGCATCGGCCTGCGCGATCTGGCTGCGCTGCTGGCCGATCTGGGCGTCGAGCGTCGAAGCCGCCGCCTGCTCGGCTTGCAGCGTCGCGTCGGCCGCCGCGACGGCGGCCTGCGCATCGTCGACCTTCGCGCGATAGTCGCGGTCGTCGAGCCGCACGAGCACGTCGCCGCGCTTCACCGGCTGGTTGTCGTCGACGGCGACCTGCGTGACGTAACCCGACACGCGGGAGCTGACGGTCACGACGTCGGCGCGGACATACGCGTCGTCGGTGCTTTCGATGAAACGGCCGACGGTCCACCAGTGCCAGCCGAACACGGCGAGCGCGATGACGGCGAGCACGACGCCCGCGGCGATCAGTTGGCGCCGGGAGAACCGGGCGGTTTTGGCTTTTTCGGGTACGGCAGTCGTGCTCATGATCGGAATGATGTGTAGGCGTGCAAGAGAACGGACAGGGACGCGGCGAACGCGGCCGGCTACGGTTGCCAGCCGCCTCCGAGCGCCTTGAACACGGCGACCTGGTCGAGCGAGACCTGCTGCGTCGACTCGGCCAGCGCCGAATCGACCGCGACGAGGCTGCGCTGCGCGTCGAGCACGCCGAGGAAATCGAGGGCTCCGGCTTCGTAGTTCAGCTCGGCGAGGCGATAGGCGCGCGCATGCTCGGCGCGCGCGGTTTCGAGCGCGGCGCGGCGGCGCCACGCGGCGCCGTACCGGGCCAGCGCCTGCTCGGTTTCCTTCAGCGCACGCAGCACCTGCGCATCGAATTGCGCACGGGCGAGCGTGTCGTCGGCGCGGGCCTGCGCGAGCCGCGCGCGGCTCGCCGCCATGTTCGGAAAGCGCCACGTGATCAGCGGGCCGACGCCCCACGCGATCGCGTACTTGTCGCCGAGCGTCGACGGATCGCCGCCGGTCGACAGCCAGTTCACCGAGCCGCCGAGCGAAATCGACGGATACAGTTCGGCCGTCGCCACGCCGATCCGCGCATTCGCGGCGGCCAGCTGGCGCTCGCTCTCGCGCAGGTCGGGGCGGCGGCGCAGCAGCGACGCGCCGTCGCCGACCGGGAACGGCCGCGCGAGCACGGGCGCGGTGCGGCAATGCGCGACGGCGTCGGGCAGCGCGCCGGGCGCGCGCCCGGTCAGCACGGCCAGTTCGTACAGCGCCGCGCGCCGCGAGCCGACGAGCGCGGGCAGATCGGCGCGCGTGTCGTCGGCGAACGCGCGCGAGCGTGCCACTTCGAGGTCGGACACGAGCCCGTGCGCGCGCTGCTTCGCCGTCAGCGCGGCCAGCCGGTCGGCGATGCCGACCGACTGCTGCGCCACGTCGATCCGCTCGCCGTACGCGCACACCTGCGCATAGGCGGCCGTCGTCTCGGCGGCCACCACGACACGCATCGCATCGGACGCGGCCTGCACCGCGTCGGCGTCGGCCCGCGCAGCGTCGACCAGATGACGCACGCGGCCCCACAGATCGACTTCCCACGACAACGAGAACGACGGCGCGAAACCCCAGCGCGTGCGCGCATCGGTGTCCTTGGCCGCCGCGACGATCTGGTCGGGCGCGTGCTTGCCGTAGTCGACGCCGAAGCCGGCCGTCGTGTCGGGCAGCCGCGCGGCGCCGGCCTCGTCGAACACGGCACGCGCGCGCTCGACCCGTGCGACGGCCGCCGCGAGATCGCGGTTCTGCGCGAGCGCATCGCGCACCAGACCGTCGAGTACGGGATCGTCGTACAGGCGCCACCAGCGTTGCGGCGGTTCGCCGGCGGCCACGGCCGGCACGTCGGCCACCGCGTCGAACGGCCCGGTGCGCGTTGCGTCGGACACCGGCGGCCGATACGGCTCGCCGACCGAACACGCGGCCAGCGCAGCCGACGCCAGCAGCACGGCCGCACAGGTGGCGCGCCGCACGCGCGGCAAGCGTGTCTCGACGGCGGGAGAAACGAGCGAAGCGGACGGAATGGACGGAACGCGCATCGGGTGGCAGTGGCAAGGAGGTCGAACAAACGATGGGCTTATGGTAATTTCGACCTATGCGGTCGATCTCGCGCGTAAAGCGCATTCGTCGTCGAGAAAAGGACAATCCCGATCAATTGGAAAATTTCTTCATCGCACTCGAGCGTCAGGCGCGCGACAAGCAGATCGCCGTCGTCGCCTCCGACTCGCCGGCGGGCATGGCGTACCCGCCGCATTCGCACCGCCAGGGCCAGCTGATCCACGCGATTTCCGGCGTGATGATCGTGCACGCGGACGCGGGCAGCTGGGTCGTGCCGACGGGCCGCGCGGTGTGGGTGCCGGGCGGCACGCAGCACGAGATCCGCTCGGCCGGCGACGTGCAGATGCGCACCGTGTTCGTCGGCCCGGAAGTGCGGCCGAGCCTGCCGACCGAATGCCGGGTGATCGAGGTCGGCACGCTGCTGCGCGAACTGATCGTGACGGCCTGCGACCTGCCCGCCGACTACGACCTGTCGCACCGCGCGGGCCGCGTGCTCGCACTGATCCTCGACGAGATCGAGATCGCGCCGTCGCTGTCGCTGCACGTGCCGATGCCGCGCCATCCCGCGCTCGTCGCGCTGTGCACGCGGCTCATCAACGACCCGTCGTCGGCCGTCACGCTGCAGGCGTGGGCGCGCGACGCGCACATGAACGAGCGCACGCTCGCCCGCGCGTTCAAGCGCGAGACGGGCATGACGCACGGCGCATGGTGCCGCCACGCGCGGCTGCTGCTGAGCCTGCCGCGCCTCGCCGCCGGCACGCCGATCCTCGAACTCGCGCTCGAACACGGCTACGACAGCCCCAGCGCATTCGCTGCGATGTTCCGCAAGGCGCTCGGCGTCGCGCCGAGCGAATACTTCCGGCGGCGCTGACCCGGGCGTCGATTGTCCGTTTTGCGACGATCGATCGCTGATGCGCGCGCGCGGCGTGCCGTGGCCGTCGCTACAGTAGCGGCATTGCCATACGGCCAGCCGGAGGTTTCGTTATCCCGATGGATCTGATTCAAAGCATGCAGGCGTTCGTCACGCTCGCGGACGCGGGCACCTTCACCGAGACCGGCAAACGGCTCGGCATCACGACCGCGCACGTCAGCCGGCTCGTCGCGTCGCTCGAGCATCGTCTCGGCATCCGGTTGCTGAACCGCACGACGCGTTCGATGTGCCTGACCGAAGCGGGCGAACGCTATCTGGCGCGCGCCCGCGACATCACGCTGGCCGTCGATGCGAGCGAGCGCGAGGCGCGCGACGCGCGCGTGCATCCGCACGGCCGGCTGCGCGCGCATTGCAGCGCCAGCATCGCGAACCATTTCGTGATTCCGCTGATCGGGCAATTCCAGGCGCGCTACCCGGACGTCAGCGTCGACCTGACGCTCGCGCCGCACCTGCCGAAACTGGTGCGCGACAGCTACGACGTCGCGGTGATCGCGATGCCGAGCCTGCCGAGTTCCGAGCAGGTCGCGATCGACGTCGGCCGGATCCGCAGCGTGCTGTGCGCGTCGCCCGCGTATCTCGATGCGCACGGCATGCCCGATTCGCCGGGCGCGCTGGTTCACCATCGCTGCGTGCAACTGGTCGCGCCCGCCTATCACGAGCGCATCTGGACGCTCTGGAACGGTGCGGAAGCGCAAACGGTGGACGTCGATCCGTCGATGACGGCCGACGTCGCCGCGTCGCTCGCGATCGCGGTGCGCGAAGGCGCGGGGATCGGGCTGCTGCCGGACTTCGTCGCCGCGGCGGACCTGCGCTCGGGCGCGCTGGTGCGCGTGCTGCCCGACTACCAGGCGGAAGAAATCGGCGTGTTCCTGGTGTACGCGTCGCGCCAGCATCTCGATGCGAAGACGCGCGCCTGGGTCGACTTCATGAAGGCCGCGCTGCGCGATGCGTTCGCGCAGATGCACGACGACGCATGCGCACCACCGGCCGGGAAGAAAAGCCACGCGCCAGGCAAGGCCGGCGTGTGGGCCGGCGCCGCCGCATAGCGGCACGGCGCCGGCGGGCGATATACGGTTACTGCGGCTTGAACAGCGCGCGCAGGTTCGTCATCGCCATGTCGAGGAAGCCGGTGACGAACGCATCGAATTCCGGCTGGCGCGCAGCGCCGCCGTGCGACGGTTCGCCGGCGATGTCCCACGTCACCGTGCAGGCGTGGTCGCCGCGCGGTTCGACGCGCATCAGCGCCCACAGATTGCCGATGTCGAACGACGTATGGATCAGGCTCCACGTCATCACCATCGCTTCGTCGTCGTGGCTGTTGAGCTGTTCCACGACGACGTTGCCGTCCGCGAAATGCTTGATGCGCAGCGAGCGCACGCCTTCGCCGATCATGTCGGTATGGTCGAGCCCCGTGATGAAGCGCGAGAAGCCGGCGAAATCGCCGACCACGCGCCACGCGTCGCGCGCCGGCACGTCGAGATCGGCCGAGCCGGACAGGATCGGCGTTTGCGGCGCGTAGACGAGCGTGGACGGACGGGGTTGCGTTGCAGTACGTTGCAGCATGATGCCTCCTTGATGAATGATGCGATGACAGCGATTGATCAAACGGGGTACGTCTTCACCACGCGGGTTCGGGCTCGGCGTCGCGGCGGGCGTCGTTCGCGCGCGGCGCCGGCTCGGGCGGCGGCGGCATGAAGCCGCATTCGGCGAGGTAGCCGAAATGCGCATCGAGCAGCGCGTCGTCCTTGTCCGGATACGTGACGCCTAGCCGGCGCAGCGTCGCCTCGGTGCGCGCGTGATCGATCACGGCCATGTCGCCGATATCGTCCTGCCGGTCGTCGAGATAGAACGCGACGACGTCGAACAGCGCATTCGATTCGTCGATCGACAACAGCCGCTCGCGCCAGACCCCGGGCGCTTCGAATCGCAGCGGATAGCCGCGCCGCGCGAGTGCGCGCAGGTAGCCGGCCCAGTCGAGCGGACGCGGGTTGTGCAGATGGAACACGCGCTCGGTGCGCGCACCGTCGAGCGTGCACGCGACGATCGCCCGCGCCAGGTAGTCGACCGGGCTCAGGTCGAACAGCCCGCCCTCGCTCGCGAGCGGCGCGCAGCCGAGCTGCACCGCGCCCTTGAGCAGCAGCAGGATCCGGTTGCGTCCCGGCTGGCACAGCCCCGTGCGCGAATGGCCCGTGATGTTGCCGGGCCGCAGGATCGTCGTGTCGATCCCCCGCGCAGCCGCTTCGGCAACGAGATGCTCGGACACCCACTTCGTCAGGTTGTAGCCGTTGTTGACGAAGGCAGGGCCGGCCTCCGACGGGGCCGCCTCGATCAGGCGGCCCGTCGGGCCCGTCGCGCTCGCCGCGGATAGCGTCGATACGAAATGCAGCGCCTTGCGGCGGCCGCTGCAGCACAGGCGGAGCAGTTCGAGCGTCGAGCCGACGTTCTCCGCGTGCAGGTACGGGTAGTCGTACACGTGGTTCACGTGTGCGCCGTTGTGATGAATCGCGCCGACCTCGGCCGCGAGCGTCTGCCACACCGCATCCGACAGCCCGAGGCGCGGTGCGCCGAGATCGCCGCGCAGCACCCGCACGCGCGGATGCCCGCACAGATGGCCGAGCCCGTTGACGAACGCCGCTTCGTCGAGCCGCCGGCGCGCGCTCGCATCGTCGTCGCCGCGCACGACGCAGTAGACGATCTGATTGGTGCGGCTGATCAGCTCGCTGAGGATGAAGCTGCCCAGGAAGCCGTTCGCACCGGTCAGCAGCACCGCGCCGGGGCCGTCGCCCGCCGACTGGCCGGCCGGCAGTCGCACGTCGTCGGGCAGCCGGCGATCGTCGTGCACGCGCGCCGGCACGTTCGCGCCGCGCTCGCCCGTTTCGTCGGTCAGCAGCGCCGCGAGCGCGGCGATCGTCGGCCGCTCCATGAAACGCGCGAGCGCCGCGTTGCCGCCCAGTTCGCGCTTCACCGCCAGCATCAGCCGCGACACCAGCAACGAATGGCCGCCCAGTTCGAAGAACGACGCGTCGCGGCCGATCTCGTCCGGCGCGAGTTCGAGCAGCGTCGCCCACATCTCGGCGAGACGCATCTCCAGCGCGCCGCGCGGGGCATCGCGCGTGTCGCTTCCCGCACGCGACACCGGCAGGCGCGCGAGCGCGGCCCGATCGATCTTGCCGTTCGGCGTCGCGGGCAGCACGTCGAGCGTCGTGATGTCGTACGGCACCATGTAGTCGGGCAGCGTGGCGGCCAGCACGGCGCGCAGCGCATCGGGCGTCGCCGCCGCGTCGACCGGCTTCGCGGCGAACAGGCGGATGCGCTTGCGCTCGTCGGGCACCACCGCGCACTGGCGGTACAGCCCCGCCGCCAGCGCGGCCGTCTCGATCTCACCCGGCTCGACCCGAAAACCGCGAATCTTCAATTGCGTGTCGCGGCGGCCCACGTAGCGCAGCGTGCCGTCCGGCTCCCAGCTCGCGATATCGCCGGTCCGGTACATCGTCGCGCCCGGCGCGCCGTACGGATCGGCGACGAAACGCTCGGCGCTCAGGTCGGGCCGGCCGAGATAGCCGAGCCCGACGCCCGCGCCGGCGATGCACAGCTCGCCCTCCTCGCCGGTGAGCGTCGGACGGCCGTCGGCCGCGAGCACGTGGCAGCGCGCGTTCGCGATCGGCCGGCCGATGCGCCGGTTGCTGTCGCCGGCGCGCAGTTCGCCCGTCGTCGCGAGCACCGTGCATTCGGTCGGCCCGTAGATGTTGTGCAGCCGCCGGTTCGCGCTCCAGCGCGCGATCGTGTCGGGGTCGCACACGTCGCCGCCCGTGACGAGATGCGCGAGCGCGGGCCAGTCGCAATCCGGCAGCGCCGCGAGCAGCGCGGGCGGCAGGAACGCGTGCGTGATGCGCGCGTCGGCGACGAGCGTCGCGAGCGCGTCGAGTTCGCGGCGCTGCGCTTCGCTCGGCGCGACCAGCGTCGCGCCGGCGAGCCAGGTCGGGAACATGTCGAGCAGCGACGCATCGAACGCGACCGTCGAGAACTGCAGCACGCGCGACGACGCATCGAGCGACACGTGCGCGCGATACCAGTGGCAGAACTGCACGATGTTCCGGTGCGACAGCATCACGCCCTTCGGCACGCCAGTCGACCCCGACGTGTAGATCGCGACCGCGCAGCGCGCATCGCGATCCGCATCCCGTTCGAGCGGCCACTGGCCGGCCAGCGCATCGGGCGAGGCGTGCGCGTCTGCTTCCGCGTGCGCGCCGCAGTCGATCACGTCGAGGTCGAATCCGTCGAGCAGCGCCGGCTCGACCGCACCGCCGACGACGAGCGCCTGCGCCCCCGATTCACGCAGGATCGTGCGGGCCCGCTCGGGCGGAAACGCCGGATCGAGCGGCACGCAGGTCGCGCCGGCGCCCAGCACGCCGACGATCGCCGGGTACAGCGCGACGCCCTTGTCGAGCCGCACGGCGACCACGCGCGGCGCGGCCGGCCGCGCGGCGATGCGCGCGGCAACCTGGCGGGCGCGCGCGACCAGCTCGCGATAGGTCAGTTGGCCGTCGGCCGCGACGAGCGCGCAGGCGTCCGGCGCAGCGGCCGCCGCACGCGACACGAGCTCCGGCAGCGACGGCTCGCACGGCCACGCGGCGGCCGTGTCATTAGACGCATGCCAGCCGGCCAGCCGTTCGAGATCGAGCACGATGTCGGCCGGCCCGGGCGGCGTCGCGCGCGGCGCGTCGTTCGGGTCGCTCAGCTCGCGGGCGATCCCGCTCGCGACTTCGTGCATCAGATCGACCGCGCACGCGGCGATCTCGTCCGCGAGATCGGCGCCGTTGAGCGCCGCGCCGAACGCGAGCGTCGCGTCGGCCAGCACGCGCATGTCGCCCGGCGCCGCGTCGGTCAGCCACGCGACGCGTACCTCGCGCGGCGGAAACGCATCGGCGACGATCTCGCAATGCAGCGGCCGTGCGTGCGCGCAGTGCACGGCGGGGTCCGGCGCGCCGCAGACGATCGACCACTCGGCCGCGTTGCGCAACGGTTCGGGCGCCGGCGCCGGCAACAGCAGCGCATCGGCCGCGTCGCGCAGCGGGCCGTCGCGTCCGTCGGCGATACAGACGGTATGACCGGTCGCCTCGAGTTCAGACGCCAGCCGTGCGGCGAGACGGGTCTGCCCGCCGATCGCAATGATGATCGCTTTCATCGACGTGACTCACAGGTAGTCGGACAAGGCCGCGCGGGTCGGCGCGTGATCGAGCAGGCCGCTCATCCGGAAGAACTGCCGGATGTTGACGATCATCGGATGCTGGCTCGTGATCGGATATGCGCCGACCATGTCGTCCGCGATCCGCGCACGCTCGGCGGCCGGCAGATCGAGCGCATCGATCAGGCGGCGATCGAACTGCAGTTGCAGGTCGGCGCTCAGGTATTCGCGCAGGAAGCACGGCAGCCCTTCGCCGAGCGCGAGCCGCGCGGGTTCGTCGATCTCCGACCAGTACAGCTTCACGAGATTGATCCAGAACGCCGAGTGACGGCCTTCGTCCGCGAGGTGATCGGCCATCACGCCCTTCACCGAGCGCTTGAGCGTCGCGTCGCGCGAGAACGCCGCGACTTCCGCCGTGACCGTGTTCTCCGAGATCGCGACGCACAGCAGCTCCATGCCGTCGCGATACTGCGCGCCGACCCGCTCGACCGCGCGCGGAATCGCCCGCGACAGCTCGATCTCGCTGTTCGGCGGCAGCGGCGCGATGCCGGTGGCCTCCTCGACCTGCCGCAGGTAGTCCATCGCGACGTACGCGTGGTAGTCCTCGTCGATCACGACGGTCATCGCATCCTGCCGGCATGCAAACGGAAACGGGTGCGCGAAGCGGCCGCGCGCGATCCGCAACGCGGTGGCGTTGACGATCTCCGTTTCGAAGATGATCACGTCCTGGATGTACTTGTAGAAGCTCTGCAGCAGGACGAAATCGCGCACCGCATCGCCCGCGTCGACGATCGCCGGGTGCGCGCACAGCGGCTGGCGTTCGAGCGGGTAATAGCGCAGTTCGTCGTCCTCGACGATCCGCCGCGGGCGCGATCGCACGGTCGCGCGCGCCTCCCAGCGATCGACGTGGCTCACGTAGGTGACGGCGGTCGTCATCGCGTGTCCTCCGGGGAACCGTAGTAATGGATTTCGAGCAGCAGGCAGCCCGCGTCGCTGCGGAACGGGCCATGCGGCGTGCCGGCCGGACGCACGAAGTAGCTGCCTTCCCGATAGGTCGCGCGATACTCGCGCGTCGCGACGTCGACCAGGCTCTGGTCGCCGTCGATCAGGTGCACTTCCTCGTGGTAGTCGTGCAGGAACGGCACGCTCGTGCCCGCGCCCGGATCGAACCGCACGATCCGGGTCCGGATGCCGCGCTTCGCGTGCTCGTCCAGCGTATCGACGAGCACGACCTGGTCGATGCCGTCGTCGAACGCCGCCGGGTGCTCCCACTCGAGCGCCGCGAAATCGACGATGCGCTCCGACAGCCCGCGCGCGTTCATGCCGGCACCACGTTGCGGGTCTGGCCGAGATGCGCGAGCAGCCCGTCCCACAGGCGCATGCGCTCGTCGATCGCATCGAGCCCGGCCTGCAGCGCTTCCTCGAGCTTCGCCGCGTCGCCGTCGGCCGCCTCGCGGATCATCGCGCGCGCCGCCGGCCCGTGCTCGCCCGAATCCACTTCGATGTGGCGGTCGAGGTAATACACGAGCAGCGGGATCGACGAGCGCTCGATCTTCCATTCGTCGAGCAGCGTGCGGAACATGTCGGGAATCACGTTCTCGCGGCCGTAGAAGAAGTTGCCGAGCACCTGGTGCGTCGCGCCCGACGTGCACGCGGCCATCGTCGCCTCGACGAAGCGGATCACCGGCTCCGGTGCATCGACGGCCTTCAGCGCGGCCGACACCGAGAAGCCCGAGCGCACCAGCGACACCATTTCCTCGATGCGCGAGGTCGACGCGCCGACATCGCGCATCGCGTGCAGGTACAGGTCGTAGTGGCTCATGTGGCCGTTCGGCGTTTCGTCCGATTCCTCGCCGAGCACGATCTCGTTGATCAGGCGCGACGCGTTCGCGTTGCGCGGCGCGACCCACGGCACCGCGACGGTCGTCAGGTCCTGCTGCAGCCGCTTCACGAGCGACATGAAATCCCACACGGCGAATACGTGCCATTCCATGAACACGCGCAGCTCGTCGATGGTACGGATCGATCCGAACACCGGATGATGCGCGAGCCGCTCGTGCTGCTCGCCGATTTTTCGCTCCAGCCCTTCCAGTTGATTCACGGGACTCTCCTAGTAATGTCCGCTCGCGCCAGCCCACTGCGCCGGCTTCCGGCGCCGGAAACCGTTTCCGGCGAATTGCCTGCATGCCGTTTTCGGCTTGCGCAGCAATTTCAGGCGTCGATGCTAAATAAGCTGTAAATTTGCCGCCTATTCAAAACGGACATTCTCATATTCTTTCCGGACCAGACTATTCACTCATCCATCAAAGCCTTTACTGGCAAGGACTTTACGAATTACCGACAAAACCGCACGGAATTGACAGCCGCAAATTGGACTGTCTAGGATAAGAATTGCGATTCATCAAAAAATGAAATTCACGATGCGAATATGTATTTTTCATTAAACAAATACACGCATTTAATTCATCCACCGGAATAAGCTTTCCAGGAGAAACGACGTGATCGATTCGACGCTTCAATTGCCGCTGTCCGCGCCGCAGCGGGATTTCTGGGAGGCCGCTCTCGCGTATCCCGCTCCGTCGACGCATATCTACGCGGCCGAGTATTTCGACATTCGCGGCGCGCTCGACACCGGTGCATTCGAACGCGCGCTACGGCAGGTGATTCGCGAGGCGCAGACGTTGCACACGACGCGGATCGTGCTGGATGGCGACACGCCCGTGCGCGTGCTCGACGCCGCGCTCGCCGACGACTGGACGCTCGAACGCGTGGATCTCGCCGGCACGAAAGACGCGCACGCCGTCGCGCTCGCCGGCATGCGCGCGCACTGCACGGGTGCGATCGAACTGGCGCGCGGGCCGTTCTTCCGTCACACGCTGTACCGCATCGCACCGGATCACTACTACTGGTATCACGGTTACGCGCACATTCTGGTCGACGGCTATTCGGGCAGCCTGATCGCCACCCGCGCCGCCGAGCTGTACAGCGCGTTCGCGGCGGGCGCCAAGGCACCGCCCGCGCGCTTCGCGTCGCTCGCGGAGCTGCAACTGGACGAAGACGCGTACCGCGCGTCCGAACAGTTCGCGCACGATCGCCGCTACTGGCTCGAGCGCTTCGCGGACCAGCCGCGCACGGTCACGCTCGCCGGCCCCGCTCGCTTTCCCCAGCGCGACGACGGGCCCGACCTGCGCGAGACGCGCCTCGCCACCGCAACCGAAAGCGCACGCCTCGAGGCGGTCGCCAGGGATCTCTTCACGTCGACGGTGCCGCGGCTCGTCACCGCGCTGACCGCCGCGTACCTGTACCTGAACACCGGCGCGCACGACATCGTGCTGTCGGTCGCCGCGATGGCGCGCACGTCGGCGCGCGAGCGCCGTACGCCGGCGCAGTGCGCGAACATGCTGCCGCTGCGCCTGCACGTCGAGCCGGGCCACACGCTCGACGATCTGTGCCGCCAGGCGAACCGCGAGATGATCGCGCTGCGCCAGCACCAGCGCTACCGGATGGGCGACCTGCACCGCGAGCTGACGTCGCTCGACAACGGCCAGGGCGTGTTCGGCCCCGAGATCAACATCATGGCGTTCGACTACGACCTGCGGTTCGGCGACTGCGTGACGACGTCGCACAACCTGTCCGTCGGCACCACCGACGACCTGATGGTGAACCTGACCGACCGCCGCAACGGCGAACCGCTGCGCTTCGACTTCGACGCGAGTCCGCAGTACTACAGCCGTGATGCGCTGAACGCCCACGTCGGCCAGTTCCTGACTTTCATGCGTGTCGCGCTCGACGAACCGTTCGCGACGCTCGGCGCGCTCGAGAGCCGGCTCGACTTTCAACCGGCGGCGCTCGCCGGCTGAGCGCCACCTGCGTCACCGTGTTGCCCCGTCAAACCGAATCACTACGGAGTCCTGTCATGCCCTATTCGGAATCGCGCTTCTGGCATCCCCGGCAACATCCGCTCGCCGCGTCGCGCCCGCCAGTCCGCATCACGCGCGGCGAAGGCTGCTACCTGTACGACGACACCGGCCGGCCGTATCTCGACGCAGTCGCGTCGCTGTTCAACGTGTACGTCGGCCACGGCCGGCGGGAAATCAAGGAAGCGATCGTCCGGCAGCTCGACGAGCTCGAATATCACCCGGTGTTCGCCGGGTTCAGTCATCCGCGCGCGGAAGAACTGTCGGCGCGGCTGATCGACATGCTCCAGCCGGAAGACATGAGCCGCGTGATCTTCGGCTCCGGCGGCTCGGACGCCGTCGAGGCCGCGCTGATGATCGCTCGGCAGTACTGGAAGGTGTCCGGGCAGCCCGAGCGCACCAAGTTCATCGCGCTGCGCCAGGCTTATCACGGCTCGCACTTCGGCGGCAGCTCCGTCACCGGCAACACCGTCTACCGGCGCAACTACGAGCCGACGCTCGCCGGCTGCTTCCACGTCGAGACGCCTTGGATCTATCGCAACCCGTTCACGCACGACCCGGAAGAGCTCGGCCGCCTGTGCGCGTCGCTCGTCGAGCGCGAGATCCTGTTCCAGGGGCCCGATACCGTAGCCGCCTTCATCGCCGAACCGGTGCAGGCAACCGGCGGCATCATCGTGCCGCCCGCGAACTACTGGCCGTTGGTGCGCGAGGTGTGCGACCGCCACGGCGTGCTGCTGATCGCCGACGAAGTGGTGACCGGCTTCGGCCGGACCGGCGCGGCGTTCGGCAGCCGCGGCTGGGGCGTCGCGCCGGACATCATGTGCCTGGCGAAGGGCGTGTCGTCAGGGTATCTGCCGCTCGGCGCGACCGTCGTCAACCGCCGCATCGAGAACGCGTTCGCGTCCAACCCGGGCGGCATCGGCACGCTGATGCACGGCTACACCTACTCGGGCCACCCGATCGTCTGCGCGGCCGCGCTCGCGAACCTGCAGATCATCGTCGACGAGGATCTCGCCGGCAACGCGGCGCGCGAAGGCGCGTACCTGCTGGAGCGGCTGCAGCCGCTCGTCGACCGCTATCCGGTCGTCGGCGACGTGCGCGGCAAGGGGCTGCTGGTCGGCATCGACCTCGTGAAGGACAAGGCGACGCGCGAATCGATCGAGCCGTCGGACGGCTATGCGGCCGCGCTCGCCGACGCGGTGCGCGATGCGGGCGTGCTGATCCGCTCGCTCGGCAACCGGCTCGCGATCGCGCCGCCGCTCGTGATCGGTCGCGAGGACGTCGACCGCATCGTGCATGCGGTCGAGCACGCGTTCGAAACGGTGCCGCGCTGGACCGCACGCTGAGCGTGACAGCGGGGCGGCGGCGGTCAGCGCGCCGCCGCTTCCGCGGCCGCGAGGTACTGGCTCGGCGTGACGCCGAACGCGCGCTTGAAGGTGGCCGCATAGGTGGTCGGGCTGCGATAGCCGACCTGGTGCGCGGCCTGCGTGACGGGCATGCCGCTCGCGAGCAGCGCGAGCGACATCGACAGCCGCAGTTGCTGGCGCCACGCGGCCACGCTCATGCCGGTCTCGCTGCGAAACAGGCGCGCCAGATGGCGCGCGCTCAGCGCGGCGTCGCGTGCGAGCGTGTCGAGCGGCAGTTCGCAGTGCGGCTCGCGCTGCAGCCGCTCGCACAGCTTCAGCAGGCGCCGGTCGCGCGGCAACGGCAACGTGAGCGGCGTCTGCGCGAGTTCGCTCAGTTCGTCGGCGAACAGGCGCACGAGCGGATCGTGGTCGACGCTGCAATCGAACGGATGCGACACGCGCGTGGCGAGCTCGCGCAGCAGCGGCGAGACGGTCATCGCGCACAGCGTGGCCGGCAGCCGCGCGCCGAGCGCGTCGCCGAGATAGAGCGAGCAGAGCTGGACGTCGTCGGCCACGCGCATCGCATGAACGGTGCGCGCCGGAATCCAGATCGCGCGCAGCGGCGGGGTGATCCAGCGCTGGCCTTCGACGTCGAGTACCAATACGCCGCGCGTCGTAAACAATAGTTGCCCGGCCTGATGCGCGTGCGGGGCATACTCGTGAGCGAGCGCGCGGGCGGGGGCCGACGCGCAGGGCGGTTCGATCGCGCGGATCCCGCCGAAGGCGAACGCGCGCGCGCCGGCGCGCGCGAGGAGAGGCACGTCTTGAACGCTGGTCATGGTCGATCAGTCCTGATACGAAACCGGAGGGGTACCGCAACACGTGAAACGACGGGGGGACAGTGCCCGCACAAGCGGGCCCGTCGTGCGAACAGCCGCCATTAAACCGGCGTCGGCTTCGCCTCAAAACTGTCCTTTTGAACAGGATACGCGCGGGCCGCAATGCACGGCCCGCCCACACCGACGAGGATCACCGATGGACCTGACAATACTGCACGACTGTTTCGACGCACTACAGCGCGCACCCACCGCGGAAGCCGCGTTCCCGCCGATTGCCGCTGCCGCGGCCGCGCTCGGATTCCGGTATTGCGTGTACGGCTTGCGCCGCACGCTGCCGCTCGCCCGGCCCGACATGCAGATCGTCGGCAATCATCCACGCGAATGGGAACACCGTTATGTGAAATTCGGCTACGTCACCATCGATCCGATCATCAAGCGGGTCGCGAGCCAGCCGCGCCCGGTCGTATGGAATGCGTTCGACGAACCGGGCGACACCGCGTTCTGGCACGACGCGGCGTGCTTCGGGATGCGTTACGGCTGGTCGCACGGCGGCTACGACCGGGCCGGCAACCTCGGCGTGCTGACGCTCGTGCGCGACACGACGCCGCTCGACGCGGACGAAATCTCGCGGTTGCGCGCACCCTGTGCGAGCCTCTCGCATGCGGCGCATGCGTACCTGATGCCGCGCCTCGCCGATCCGATCGCGCCGGTCGGCACCGGGCTGACGCTGCGCGAGCGCGAGGTGCTGGCGTGGACGGCCGACGGCAAGACGGCCTACGAAATCGGGATGATCTTCGGGATCGCGGAGCGGACGGTGAAGTTCCACTTGCAGAACGCCGTCGTGAAGCTCGACGCGATGAACAAGACGCATGCGGCCACCAAGGCCGCGATGCTCGGGCTGCTGCCCTAACGGCGCGCACGCGCGCGCCGTGACGTGAAAAAACAACCCGGGCCGGCCCTGCCGCCCGGGTTTCGACCCGCTTATGCGACGGCCTGCACCGCCGGCTGTCCGGCAAAGAAGGTTGCCTGCACAACCTCATCCGCGCGCGCATACGCGCGGTTCACGCCGCTGATCACCGCACGAATCGACGCGGTCGTCAGGTTCGCATCAACCCCCACACCGAACGCGCTGCCGCGCACGCCCGTACCGGCCAGCTCGGCGATCGCGATCGCCTTCGCATCGGCGCCCTGCGACAGCGCGCGTTCCTCGTAATGCTGGATCCGCAGCGGCGTGTGCAGCGCATGCATCAGCGCGTCGAGCGGGCCATTACCTTCACCGCGCAGCACACGGCGCTCGCCGTGCACGTCGGCGGTCAGCACGATCGTCTCGCGGCCGTCGCGCTCGGTCAACTCATGGCTGACATAACGCAGCGGCGTGTCGCTTTCGACGTATTCCTGCTGGAACAGCGCCCAGATCTGCGCGCTCGTCACCTCGTGCCCGCTCTCGTCGGTCAGGCGCTGCACGGCCGCGCTGAAATCGACCTGCATGCGGCGCGGCAGCGCGACGCCGTAGCCCTGTTCGAGCAGGTACGCGATCCCGCCCTTGCCCGACTGGCTGTTCACGCGAATGATCGAATCGTACGTGCGGCCGAGGTCGTTCGGATCGATCGGCAGGTACGGGACTTCCCATACGGTGTCCGCGCGCTGAACCGCGAAGCCCTTCTTGATCGCGTCCTGGTGCGAGCCCGAGAACGCGGTGAACACGAGGTCGCCGACATACGGATGGCGCGGGTGAACCGGCAACTGCGTGCATTCCTCGGACGTGCGCGCGACTTCGTTGATCTGCGAGAAATCGAGGCCCGGATCGACGCCCTGCGTGTACAGGTTCAGCGCGAGCGTCACGAGGTCGACGTTACCCGTGCGTTCGCCGTTGCCGAACAGGCAGCCCTCGATCCGGTCGGCGCCAGCCATCACCGCGAGCTCGGCCGCCGCGACCGCGGTGCCGCGGTCGTTGTGCGGGTGGACGGACAGGATCAGCGAATCGCGGCGCGCGAGGTTGCGGTGCATCCACTCGATCTGGTCCGCATAGTAATTCGGCGTGCCGATTTCCACCGTGGCCGGCAGGTTCACGATCGACTTGCGCTCGGGCGTCGGCTGCCACACGTCGAACACCGCGTCGCACACTTCCTTCGCGAAATCGAGTTCGGTCGCCGTAAACGTTTCCGGGCTGTACTGCAGCGTGAATTGCGTGTCGGTCGCCGCATCGGCGCATCGCTTGATCGTGCGCGCCGCGTTCACCGCGAGCTGCTTCACGCCGTCGCGATCGAGGCTGAACACGATCTTGCGGAATTCCGGCGCGGTCGCGTTGTACAGGTGCACGATCGCGCGCTTCGCGCCGCGCAGCGACGCGAAGGTGCGCTCGATCAGGTCGTCGCGCGCCTGCGTCAGCACCTCGATCGTCACGTCGTCGGGAATGTGGCCGCCCTCGATCAGTTCGCGGACGAAGTTGAAGTCGGTTTCGGACGCGGACGGGAACGCGACCTCGATCTCCTTGAAGCCGATCGCCACCAGCGTCTTGAACATCCGCATCTTGCGCGTGGCGTCCATCGGCTCGAACAGCGCCTGGTTGCCGTCGCGCAGGTCGGTGCTCATCCAGATCGGCGCCTGCGTAATCGTGCGCGACGGCCACGTGCGGTCGGGCAGGTTGACGGGCGTAAACGGTCGGTATTTGGTCGCGGGGTTTTTCAGCATCATGATGTCGGTCCTCGGTCTGTTTGTCGGCGAAGCGCGGCGCGGCGGCCATCGGCGTGATGAGCCGGGTCCATGCGCAGCGGTAAAAACGGCAAAAAAGCGGCACAACGGCAAAGCGGTACGGCAAACGACGGCCTTGGCGGTTGGGCGACCGGGACGGAGCGGAGTGGTGACGGAAGAAAGACGAACTCAGGCGCCGGTCGACAACCGGGGCCAGGTCGGTGATGCGGGGAAAATCTGGCGCTTCAGGAAAGAAGCAGATGGAAAGCGCGCAGCCGCAGACCCAGCCCGGAGAAGCGGGCTAGTAGTCGTAGCGAGAAGAGGAACTGGGCGGCGTGCATGACCGGCATCAAATCACAGGGTGGCCACGGCTGTCAACCGGGCGCATTCATTCCGCGTCGTCCCCCGACACGCGCGTTGGCGCAGAATCAGTCCAGTCCGATAGGCGGCGGCTGGCCCCATCGATATGCTTCACGGGTGCGGCGCCGGTGAGGCCCTATTCATGTTCGGAGTGAGTCGGTCCATCCTCTTCGCCGGTCGCCGCACACCCCTCCCTGCAATCGGGCTTCGGTGTGGGCGTTCGACGGTGGCCGGTGGGCGCGGCCACGACAGAGATGCTGATGTTGAAACGAAACGCTGCCATATGCGAACGCCGAGCGTCTGCTCCGAAGTCCGATTGCCCTCCGCCTCTCCCGCCCCGCTCGCGCATCGTTCAGGAAAACGATACACGCATCGATATAATTTCTCGAATATATCGAAATCCACTTCATTAACTACATTTCACTCAATAGATTGGCATTGCTTTTCGATTTACTGAACAATAGCCATTCACGTACGAATATTTTTTTATTTATTTTTCGTCATGCTCGGTACGTCGCGTTTCAAACGGCAAACGTTTGCGCGACGAGGCCCCTGGCCTTACCTAATAATCCACAGGAGAAAAGCATGGCTGATTCTCAAACGTCATCCAACCGCGCCGGCGAATTCTCGATTCCGCCGAATACCGATTTCCGCGCGATTTTCTTCGCGAATGCCGCCGAGCAACAGCACATCAAATTGTTTATCGGCGACAGCCAGGAACCCGCCGCGTATCACAAGCTGACGACGCGCGACGGCCCGCGCGAAGCCACGCTGAATTCCGGCAACGGCAAGATCCGTTTCGAAGTGTCGGTGAACGGCAAGCCGTCGGCGACCGACGCGCGCCTCGCGCCGATCAACGGCAAGAAGTCGGACGGCTCGCCGTTCACGGTCAACTTCGGGATCGTCGTGTCGGAAGACGGCCACGACAGCGACTACAACGACGGCATCGTCGTGCTCCAGTGGCCGATCGGCTGACCTGACGCACGTTCGACGACCGACCGCCGCCGGCCGCGCCGCGTCCGCGCCGGCCGGCGGTTTGCGCCCGGTACGGCGGCGCCTCGCCCCCGGCCGGCCCCGCCCTCCCTCCGGAGACTCCCATGCCCCTCCTTTCGGCTTCGATCGTTAGCGCGCCCGTCGCGACGTCGGAGACTTACGTCGACATCCCCGGCCTCTACCTCGACGTCGCGAAGGCCGGGATTCGCGACGGCAAACTGCAAGTCATCCTCAACGTGCCGACGCCTTATGCGACCGGCAACAACTTCCCCGGCATCTATTTCGCGATCGCGACGAACCAGGGCGTCGTCGCGGACGGCTGCTTCACGTATTCGTCGAAAGTGCCCGAAAGCACCGGCCGCATGCCGTTCACGCTCGTCGCGACGATCGACGTCGGCAGCGGCGTCACGTTCGTGAAGGGCCAGTGGAAAAGCGTGCGCGGCAGCGCGATGCACATCGATTCGTACGCGAGCCTGTCCGCGCTCGGCGGCACGGCCGCGCCATCGTCGTCGCAAGGCAGCGGCAATCAGGGCGCCGAAACCGGCGGCACCGGGGCCGGCAACATCGGCGGCGGCGGCGAACGCGACGGTACGTTCAATCTCCCGCCGCACATCAAGTTCGGCGTGACCGCGCTCACCCACGCGGCGAACGACCAGACGATCGACATCTACATCGGCGACGACCCGAAACCGGCCGCGACGTTCAAGGGCGCCGGCGCCCAGGACCAGAACCTCGGCACGAAAGTGCTCGATTCCGGCAACGGACGCGTGCGCGTGATCGTGATGGCGAACGGCAAGCCGTCACGGCTCGGCTCGCGGCAGGTCGACATTTTCAAGAAGTCGTATTTCGGGATCGTCGGGTCGGAAGACGGTGCCGACGACGATTACAACGACGGCATCGTGTTTCTGAACTGGCCGCTCGGCTGAGCGACGGTAGTCGCGAAACATCGCAATGGCGACGGGGCCAGCCACGCATTGCGCATCGTTCGACCAATCATTTGCAGTCCCACTGCTGTACACCGCGCGCGGCCCGGTGAAATCCGTTCGCCGGTCACGCGATGCGGAACCTTCCATCCAGACGAGGACGACATGTCACAACCCTTTACCCACGACGACCTTTACGCGCTGCTGCAACTCGCGGGCAACGACGCCACTGCCGTGCAGGCCAACGGCGATCAGGCCGTGCTCGACCGGATGCGCCGGTTCATGACCGCGCAGCTCGTCGAGAAACTCCCGCAATACGACGTGTTCGTCGATATCGCGACGATCCCGTACAGCTTCGACGTCGGCAGTTGGCAGAACAAGGTGAAAACCGATGCGGCAGGCGAGGTCGTTGCCTGCACGGTGACGTGGGCCGGCGCGCCGGGCGTGTTGCCCGGTGCCGCGGCGAAGTTCGGCGTCGGCGCGGTGGTCAATTACTTCTCGAAAGCGACACCGCAACCCGTGCAGCCGACGCCCGCGCCGACCGGCGGCGGCGAACGCGACGGCGTCTTCAACCTGCCGCCGAACATCGCATTCGGCGTGACCGCGCTGGTCAATTCGTCCGCCCCGCAGACGATCGAGGTGTTCGTCGACGACAATCCGAAACCGGCCGCGACGTTCCAGGGCGCCGGCACGCAGGACGCGAACCTGAACACGCAGATCGTGAACTCGGGCAAGGGAAAGGTGCGGGTGGTCGTGACGGCGAACGGCAAGCCGTCGAAGATCGGCTCGCGTCAGGTCGACATCTTCAAGAAGACCTACTTCGGGCTGGTCGGATCGGAAGATGGCGGCGACGGCGACTACAACGACGGCATCGCGATCCTGAACTGGCCGCTGGGTTGAGTCGCGGCCGCGTGATGAGCGTCGCCACGCCGCGCGGCGTGGCGACTGGTCGGTGCGCATCCGGCATCCGCGCCCCGCGCGTGCGGGAAATCCGGTTTCAGCCCCCGCTGCTTACGCGGTGCCCGGTGGATTGCATCGGCCGGTTTAATCCGCCGTACAAGTTGGACGCGTAGACCCCGAGACTCTATTCTTTCCCGGAGACATGCTGGCACGATAATCATCCCCCAGCCGGTCGCGCCGGACATGGCCATTCCACGCCAATCACAAGGAAAACCGATGTTCAAAGGAGCATTGTTCATTTTTGAAATACTCTTCGTTGCCTTGATCATCATCGAATCGATCATCGAGGCTATCGGCCACGCTGGTCCGGGTAGATGGTACTGGCTGACATGCGCATTTATGTCACTCGCCGGAGCGACAGGTACGGCTTATATCCTGATGTTCCCATTGAGATATGCCAGCAGCACCGACGATTCCTTATCAATAGCACATCCGGCGATCATTTCGATACAACTCATCTGTATCGGAACCCTTCTTTCTCTGCTCGGCATAATTTATTCGTCGATCAAACGATTAACAAAAAAATCATGAAATACGAGGATGCCCCACCGGACACCGACCCGTCCCGGGCTCCGACCGCCTCCGACGTATCCTTTTCGCAATCGGAACACATCGGCTACATGATGTCGCGGGACGCGCCGGCAATCCCTTTGCGACGGGCCCGGAAGCAGGAACCAAGCGGCCACGGCCAGCCGCCGCTTTGGGGTAAATCCGGCCGGGGTCATGTTCGGGCGGCAATGATTGTCAGTCCACATCCAGTTTATCCGGCTTAAACCAGCCAGCACCGCTGGTATCGCTCAATTCGACAGAAAAAGAGGCCCTTGAAAGTCGTCGCGAGACGAGCGTCCACCATCAAGGCAGGCTTCGTTGCTTGATG
Source organism: Burkholderia sp. IO2 (assembly GCF_029522185.1). Taxonomy (NCBI): domain Bacteria; kingdom Pseudomonadati; phylum Pseudomonadota; class Betaproteobacteria; order Burkholderiales; family Burkholderiaceae; genus Burkholderia; species Burkholderia sp. IO2. The sequence continues at coordinate 33,116 of NZ_JAKWFH010000005.1, forward strand.
GCATGCGTTCGAGCATGGCGCGGCCAGATCGAAACACCCTCGGTCAGCATTCAGAGAAATTGAATAATCGACATGTGTCGAATAGCGAATTCCAGAACTCGCATTTACGGCAGAAAAACAATCACAAAGGATCAACAATCCACCGGCTCATTTCAATCGGAAAAGCAATTCATCGAGGAATTGAATATTTTTTCAATTTTTTTATATAGTTTTCTCTAGCCACGTCAAGCGGCAATCCTTCTTCAGGCACGAACGCCATTGCATTACCCGTATCCACTTCCGGAGCCAATCATGTCCGACTTCAAACCGTTCTCCGATCGAAACGCCAACTTCACGCTGCCGCCCAACACGAAATTCCGGGCCGTTCTCTGGGCCAATGCCGCGGAACAGCAGCACATCAAGATTTTTATCGGCGACAGCGAAACGCCGGCCCTTTATCACAAGCTGACCACCCGCGACGGTTCGCGCGAAGCCACGCTGGATTCCGGCAGCGACGGCAAGGTCCGGGTGGAGGTGTCGGTCAACGGCGAGCCGTCCGCCACCGACGCACGGCTCGCGCCGATCAAGGGCAAGTCCAAAGACGGCAAGGATTTCGAGGTCAATTTCGGCATCACCGTCTCCGAGGACCGCCACGACAGCGACTACAACGACGGCATCGTCGTGCTCCAGTGGCCGATTGGCTGACCGAGTGACGACCGCTGACCTGTCAGTTGCCCGGGCAGGTCAGCGGTATTGCAGCCATGCAACGCCGTCGAAGACCGCGTCTCCATTCAAGACGCACGCCGCTCCCTGTGGTGTCGACCGATTGCAGCGCGGATGTCGACATAGCCAAGGCAGCGACTGACGACGGCAAGCCGCGGGCCAGAAACGTGCCGACACGCCAGGCCCAGACAGCCACGTCAATGAGCAGCGGTCCTTCGATCAGCTATCCGATCGTATCGCGCCTATCCATTTCCGGAACCAATCATGTCCGACTTCAAACCGTTCTCCGATCGAAACGCCAACTTCACGCTGCCACCCAACACCGATTTTCGCGCGATCTTTTTTGCCAACTCCCCGCCGGACTACCAGCAGCACATCAAGCTGTTTATCGGCGACAGTGCGGAACCGGCCGCGGAGTACAAGCTGACCACACGTGACGGCACGCGCGAGGCCACCCTGAATTCCGGCAACGGCAAGATTCGGGTGGAGGTGTGGGTCAACGGCAAACTGTCCGCCGCCGACGCTCGGTTGGCGCCCATCAGCGGCAAATCCGCAAATGGCACGCCGTTCACCGTCAATTTCGGCATCGTCGTCACGGAGGATCGCCAGACCGGCACCGACTATAACGACGGCATCGTCCTGCTCCAGTGGCCGATCGACAAAGCGGTCGAGCAATCGACCGGAGAGCATGAAGCGCAAACAGGCGGTGAAAGTCCGTCAGACCAGGCAACCGGTGGAGGTCAGCAGGCTGAGGCAGGCGATGGCAAGCCGGCGACGCAAGCACCGGGTGACGGCCCGGCGGCCCAGCCAGGCGGCAACGGTCCGGCAGATCAGGTCGCCGGCGGAGGTCAGCCAGCCCAGCCTGGCGGCACAAGTCCGGGCGCTCAAGCTGGCGACGTCCCGCAAATCGACGCCAATACGTTGAAGTACGGCGACAGGGTTCACCTCCTGAACGGCTACAACAACTGGAATGGCGGCTATCTCGATACCTATGACTACGCCAGGCAAGCTGGCGCCAAGCACGGCGTCATCACGTCCGGCTCACCGACCCGGGATGGCGGCAGCGGCACCTGGATCGTCGAATCCGTGACCGGAAAGGCAAAAGGCACGGCAGTCCTCAGCGGCGACGCCATCCGGTTGTTCAACGCGTACGGCAACAACGGCGGCTATCTCGATACCAATGGCCATGCGGGCGCCCCTGAACTCTATAACGTATCCACCGCGGACAAGACGAGCCGCGGTGCCTACAAGACCCTGGACTGGGTCGTGCTTTCCGGTACCGCCGGCACCCCGGTGAAGATCGGCGATCAGGTTACGTTGCGCAACGAATACAACAACTCTCAAGGCGGCTTCCTGGACACCTGCCATGTCTTCGAAGGGCAAACCACCAAGGCCTTCCGGAAGGGCACCAATACGAAGTATGCGGTGTACACGCACGCCACTTCGAATCGCGCCGGGCAAGGCACGGGACACTGGAAATTCTTGCGATCGACGGTGTAGCCGCCCGTCGCCGGGTTCACCGGTTTCAATGTGATCGGCGCGTCGCCGGTCATCGTCCGCTTCATGCGCAATAGCGATATTGCGCATGAAGTATCCGGGTCGGGGCAGGTGAACCGGCCATACTCTCGAATGGAGCCGATCATGGCAAACGCTACTGAAGTACCCAATGGGCGCGACGGCAAACGCAATGGCGAAGCGGCACGCGAAGCCGAGACGCGGGCATTGGACACGCCCTCCATCGACTCGACGGGTTCGATCGGAATCAAGGAATCGGGCGATAGAGTACTCAACGTGAACACCTCCAACCCGAGCAATCCTCCCCCGGTCGCGGGTTATGCATATGACATCGCGCTTGGTCAGAGCGGTACCGCAAGTGCAGGCCCGGCGGTCGCGGGTTCCTACAGGCCGGCGATTGCAATCGGGACGCCGGCAATTGCCCAAGGTTATTGGACAATATCGATTGGACTGAGTGCCGGTGCACGCAGCGAGGCAGCGATTGCATTGGGCGCTTATTCGAGTGCAAGCGGCCAAAATTCGATTGCCATTGGCCGTAGCTCGACCAGTTCGGGTAACAACAGCGTCGTTGTCGGGTTCAGCGCCAGCACGACAGGCGTGAACTCCGCCGTTTTCGGCGCCAATGCGAGCAGCGGCGGTGCATCGCTGGCGGTCGGCTTCGACGCGAGCACGGGCGGCAGTTCCACCAACGCCAATGCCGGTAGTTACAACACCGCGATCGGCAACACCGCCAAGGTCACGCAGCGCAACATCAGCGGTGTGCCGACCAACTCATCCAACAGCAGCGCCATCGGCTACGGAGCCACTGTCAGCGGCACCGGCAGCAATGCCTTGGGAAATGCCGCAACCGTCAACGCGGGTTCTGGCACAGCGCTGGGCCATGTATCCCGCGTGCTGGCCGACAACGGCACGGCGATCGGCGCAACCGCACAAGTCACTGCGAATGGCACGAGCGCAGTCGCGCTCGGCGCGGGATCGGTTGCAGACACGGCCAACACGGTATCGATCGGCACCTCCGCCATACAGCGCCGGATCGTCAACGTGGGCGTCGGCATGAACAGCAACGATGCGGTGAATCTGGGCCAGCTGAACAGCGCGCTGGCTGCGAAGGCAGACGACGCGCGTGTCAAGGTGGGCGGTACCGGGACGGCCACCATCAGCGGCCGGCCAGGGAACATCGCTATAGGCAACAACGCGGAATCGACGGGCATTGCGACCAACAGCGCAACAATTGCCTTGGGGGAAAATGCCAGGGCAACCGGCATTGCCGGCGCGATGGCGTTGGGCACCGACACCGAAGCGGCCGCCCAGGCCGCCATCGCCCTGGGTCTTCGTGCCAAAGCAAGCGCGACGAACGGCATTGCCGTCGGCCTGGACAGCAACGTCACGGCCCAGAATGCCGTGGCGCTCGGTAACGGTTCTTCGGCCGACCGGGAGAATACGGTTTCCGTCGGCTCGGCCGCGCGACAGCGACAAATCGCCAACGTGGCCAACGGTACGCAAGCCACGGACGCCGTGAACCTGCGCCAACTTGACAATGTCGACGGCCGGGTGACGACACTCAACACCACCGTGGATGGCATCGGCGTCCAGGTGGCGAACAATAGCCAGGAAATCACGCAAATCCGCGCCGACCTGAACGGCGGCGCTATCGGTCTGGTGCAGCAAGCGTCAGCGGGTGCAGACCTCACCGTCGGCAAGGCTACCGATGGCCCTGCCGTCAACTTCACCAGCACGGTCGGCGACCGCAAACTGACCGGCGTGGGCGAAGGCGAATTGTCGAGCGCCAGCAACGATGCAGTCAACGGCAAGCAACTGAATGCCACCAATGTCAACGTGAACAACCTGTCGGCCCGGGTAGATGGTGTCGATACGCGCGTGACAAACAACGAAGCGGCCGTGACCAATATTCGCAACGAAATTGGTAGCGGCTCGCTGGGCCTGGTCCATCAAGACCCGGTGACGAAGACGATCACCGTGGCCGCGGACAGCGCGGGCTCGTTGACCAACTTCGCCGGCACGGAAGGCGTGCGCAGACTGACGGGTGTGGACGAAGGCGAACTATCGAGTTCCAGCAACGACGCGGTCAACGGCAAGCAACTGAACGCGACCAACGTCAGCGTGAAGACCCTGTCGAACCGCGTGGATGGCGTTGATGCACGCGTGACGAACAACGAAACGGCGGTCACGAACATCCGCAACGAACTGGGCAGTGGCGAGGTGGGCCTGGTCCGGCAAGACCCGGACACGAATGCGATCACCGTGGCAGCGGACCGCGCGGGCACGTCGGCCAACTTCGCCGGCGCGGAAGGCGCACGCAAACTGAGGGGCGTGGCCGAAGGCGAACTGTCGAGCGCCAGTAACGACGCGGTCAACGGAAAGCAACTGAACGCGACCAACGTCGACGTGAAGAACCTGTCGACCCGCGTGAACGGGATCGATGCGCGGGTGACGGGCAACGAAACGGCGATCACGAACATCCGCAGCGAACTGGCCAGCGGCGAGGTGGGCCTGGTCCGGCAAGACCCGCTCTCCAACACGATCACCGTGGCCGCGGACCACGCGGGCGCGTCGGCCAACTTCGCCGGCACGGAAGGCGCGCGCAGGCTGATGGGCGTGGCCGACGGCGAGCTGTCGACTGCGAGCACTCACGCGGTGAACGGCAGTCAGCTGCACGCCACCAACGAGGCTGTCGACAACAACACCGCCGACATCGCCAAGCTGAATACCGACATGGGCGAACTCACCGGTCGCGTGACGATCATCGAAGGTAATGTCACGACGATCGACGCGAAGTTGAACGAGCTGGAAAGCGGCACGGCGGGCCTGGTGCAGCAAGCGAGCGCCGGCGCGAATCTGACCGTGGGCGCCGCGACCAATGGCGCAGCGGTCGACTTGCGCGGCACGGGAGGCGAACGCAGGTTGACAGGCGTTGCAGATGGCGTGCAGGACGCTGACGCTGTCAATCGGCGCCAAATGAACGCCGCGCTAGCGACGAAGGTCGACAACCGGTATGTCGACGTCAAAGGTCTCGGGCACGCTGCCACCGCAAGCGCAAACTCCATCGCGCTCGGTAACGCCGCCGTTGCTGGACCGGACGGTGGAAACGTCGCGGCTACCGCAATCGGCTATGCAGCGAAAGCGCCGGGAGAAGGTGCAACTGCACTGGGCCGCAATACGGAAGCGAATGCGTGGGGAACCATTGCGGTTGGGTGGAGAGCAAACGCGACCCCGCAGCGAGCCATCGCAATCGGCAGCTCCGCCACCGCTGGCGCGGAAAACAGCATCGCGCTTGGTTTCAACTCTGTAGCCAATCTCCCGAATACGCTCTCGGTCGGCTCGACGGCGCAGCTACGTCAGATCGTCAACGTCGCGGATGGCGAACAATTGACGGACGCAGCGACCATCGGACAACTCCGCGCCGCGCTTCTCGCCGAATCGGAAAGGGTCACTGCAGAATTGAGCGCTCAGTCGGCAATCATTGCCCAATTGAGAGCCGAAATCCTGGCACTCCAAGGTCGCCTCAACGCGGGCTGATTTCTCTTTACGGGTGACGCCGATTGCGTTCAGCCGCAAACCCGGGCGGCCGAACTCGAAGCGCATCGGCATAGCTGTGGCGACGCGCTCGGCCATTCCACATCGAAAAAGGGCTCCGGAAACCCGGAGCCCTGATCGAAACTCCGGCGACATCATGCCTGCGGGCGTCAATAGCCATATTCAATAAATAACCTCGCACTCCGTTTCTGGTCCGCGCGCCAGTCTTTCTGGAAAACTTAACCACTCCAACCGAATTCCAATCAACGTCCGTAATTTTCCTTGAAACCGGCATGACGATTTTCTAAGCTTCGTTGGCTCATAAAGCGACAAGCGCCGAGCAAGCCTTGTCTGGCTTGACGTTGAAACCCCGAACAATCAAATCAATATTTTCAGTTCCAGGAGTGATCATATGTCGTCAATCCCGTCGCACAATCGCAATACGCCTAGAACACGCGGCCTGGATCTCGCAGCATTGATTCCCGATTTTCCATTTCACTACGGCAGGTTCCTCGATAATGCCAAATCAGCCAACAAGCCGCTTTTTCAGGTTTCGTCCGATGCGAAATCGAAACGCGTGCTGGTAGTGGGTGCCGGCGTGGCAGGCACGGTCGCAGCCTACGAATTGTTGCGGCTGGGCTTTCGCCCAGTCATCGTCGAAGCGTCGGATCGCATCGGTGGTCGATTGAATGCGCAACGTCTCGGTTCGGACCCCGACCATCAGGTATTCGCCGAGCTTGGCGCAATGCGATTTCCGAGTTCCGGAAAGGCCGGCCTCCACTATTTCGAAAAAGTCGGCATGCTGAAAAATTGGGCTCCGTTTCCCAATCCCGGCAGTCAAGCCGCCTTCAGCACCGTCATCGACTACAAGGGCGAGCGGACCTATTACCAGTCGGTTCCGAGCGGCACCGAAAACCCGTTCCCCATCCCCGAAAAATACGTGGAACTCGAAGAATCCATGTTCGGCCCCCACGGGTGGCTAAACAACGACGACATCAAGCTTGACGAACTTCAGGCCGCGATGTCGCAGGATCCGCCCGATTACGATGCAATCAAGGCGACATGGAAAAATCTGCTGCACACCAAAGGCTGGGACAACCTGAGTTTTCACGGCGCCCTGGTTGACGTGGCGCAATGGGACCGCGAGACGATCGATCTATTCGGGCAAATCGGTTTCGGCACGGGCGGCTGGAATACCGATTACCCGAACGGTTTCCTGGAGGTGTTGCGCGTGCTCTATACCGGCCTCGACGTCGATCATCGACTGATGTACGACGGCACCTCCACGCTTCCGAACACATTGCTGACCCAAACACCAACCGAACTGCACGACGTCACGGATCCCGATACGCAGAACGAGTCCGTGTTGAAGACGACGATGCAGGCGCTCGCAACCGCCTTCCCCGGTAACCCGATACCGCACGGCAAGGAAGTTCGCCACTTGTCGCGCAACCCGGACAACACACTCACCGTGACGATCACCGATGTGTCCACTGGCGCGATACAGGAGATGCTGTTCGACGCGGTAATCTACACGCCGCATGTTCGTATTCTCGACAAACTCCGCCACTACGGTACGCATCAACAATACCAACAGACCACGAACCTGTTCGACGCCAGGACGTGGGAGGCCATTCAGTACACGCACTATATGCAATCGGCCAAGATCTTCATGGCGACGAAATCGGCGTTCTGGAAGGAGACCGATCCGGAGACCAACATGCGAAAAATGAGCGTGACGCTCTCCGACCGGCTCACGCGAGGCACGTATCTCGTCGATTACAGTGAGAGCGCCGGCAGTACGAGAGGGACCGGCATCTTCCTCTCGTACACGTGGAATGACGACGCACTCAAGCTTCTCGGCGATCGAGACGGCGCGGTTCACTCGCACGCGCACCTGTGCCGCCAGGTTCTCAAGGATATTTACCCGAAGGTCGATCTCGAGAGCGAGCTCGCCCCTGGCGGCAACGCAGAAGTCGAGATCAACTGGGAGAACGAACCGCTCTATCTCGGCGCATTCAAGATGAACCTGCCCGGTCAGTACGAACTGCAACGACGCCTCTTCTCGCAATTTATAGACGGTGTCGAACCGGACGAGCCGCCGCGCCCACACGCTAATCCAATGATCCTGGCCGGCGACGACATTTCGTGGGTGGCCGGCTGGATCGAAGGCGCCATCGGCACGGCGATCAACGCCGTGAACAAGGTGGTGCGCATGTTCGGCGGCGCGGACGCCGCGCTTGACAATCCCGGTCCGATCACGATGTGGGATCAACTGAAACCCGTTCAGCTTCCCCAAAGCACATCGATCCATTCCCGCCCCTGACTGGCTCCGGCGCGTCCCTTTCGCAACCGCGACACGTCGGCTATGGAATGTCCTGGGACGGGCCTGCGCCCGTCCCGTTCCCTGAAACCGTTCGTCATCCGCAAAACCGTTCCACGACCTCGACGACACGCATCCTTGCACTCCAGCTTCGAATAACCTCCTTACATCCCCCATGCATCGATCCGGATCGATGTTTACGTCGATATATTCGCATTCCTCTTTTCGCATCACCCGCGTACAACTACGTCCAGTGGCGACGCGGCGCATCGAGACCGACGCTGACCACGTTCTTGCCGATCGCACGAAAGGAGACAACAAAATTGAGACAGCTGACGCGGTGATCCCTCCCGGCACCGTTTGCCCCGACATGTCGGCGCTTGCCGCAGTGCCGACACCGGGCTGCCGGTCCCGCATGCCCGGCTGACACGTCGATCCCCACGTACGACCGGTCGCCCACGCAGTCCCTGATCATACGAACATTCATCAAGCGCCACGCTCGTTGGCGCGCAAACATGCCGCCTGCCGCGGCATGCTCACGGAGACATCGTCGTCATGCATCGCCCCGAGACCCTCGACCTCGCTCGCGCCGAACCAACCGGCCTTCAGATCGAGCATCATTCGATCGACTACATTCCGGAGAGCGAGCGCCATGCGAAGCTCGCCAGCCAGGGACCGTTCTGGTTTCTCGGCAATTTCCACTTTTTCACGATCTCGATCGGTTTCGTCGGGCCCGGCATGGGCCTGTCGGCGGGCTGGACGACGCTCGCCGGCGCGCTCGGCATCATGTTCGGCACGCTGTTCATGGCGTTCCACGGCTCGCAGGGGCCCGAAATGGGGTTGCCGCAAATGATCCAGTCGCGCGCGCAGTTCGGCTATCGCGGCGTCATCGTCGCGCTGCTCGCCACGCTGTTCGTGTTCGTTGGCTTCAATGTCGTCAACGTGTCGCTGATGGTCGACGGCGTGCACAACGTCTTCGGCATCGACGGCGGTTTCGTCGCCGTCGCGGCGGTCGCCATCGGCGCACTGCTCGCGATCTACGGGCATGACCTGATGCATCGCACCTTCACGTGGGCGCTCGTCGCCACGCTGCCGCTCTATGCGCTCGTCACGCTCGCGCTCGTGTTCGGCCATGCCGCGCCGTCGAGCGCGCCCGTGTCGTCGACGCCATCCGGTTTCAACTGGATCGGCTTCGCGACCCAGTTTGCGATTGCCGCGAGCTACAACATCTCGTATGCCCCCTACGTATCCGACTATTCGCGCTATCTGCCGAAACAGACGAGCCGCGCGAAGCTGATCGCGGTGATCTTTGCCGGCGCGTCGCTGTCGGGCGCATGGATGATCGGCCTGGGGGCATGGCTCGCCCAGAAGTTGCACGCGGCCGATGCGCTGGTCGCGATGAACGACGTCGGCGCGTCGCTCGTCCCCGGTCTCGGCAAGCTGATCGCATTCGTGTCGCTCGCCGGTTTCCTCCCGATCATCGCGCTCAACGCATACAGCGCAATGCTGACGGTGCTGACCGGCATCGATTCGATCGTGCCGATCAAACCGACGCGCCGCGCGCGGGTCGCGTCGATTCTCGCGATCAGCACGTTCGTGCTCGCCTGCGTGTTCGCGATCCGAGGCAACGGCATCGCGCTGCTTCAAACATTCCTCACGCTGATGCTCTACTTCCTGGTGCCGTGGACCGCCGTCAACCTCGTCGACTACTTCTTCGTGCGTCGGGGCCATTACGCGATCGCGCATTTCTTCACACCGAGCGGCTTGTACGGAGCCTGGCAATTGCGCGGAATCCTGTCTTACCTGATCGGATTCGCGTCGATGGTGCCGTTCTTCTATGTGTTCGACGCGGAGGTGAACCGGGAGGTATTCGTCGGGCCGTTTGCACGGATGCTCGGGGGCGTCGATGTCGCCTGGCTCGTCGGATTGATCGTCTCCGGTGGCGTCTACTGGCTCATGTCGCGCTCGCTCGACCTCGATCGCGAACGCCGCATCATCGCTGAAACGCCCGCCGTCGACGTGCCGTCCAACTGAGCCTGCCGGTCAGCCTGTCCCGGCTCTGTCGCCGGAACCGCTTCCGTCATCCTCGCCATTAACTGTCATCGAGTACCGACAATGAGTATCTTGCGATTGCGCCTGATCCAGTCCACCCTGAAGGACGGCGCGCACGCGTCGAATCTTGCTCAGGCCCTCGCGCATATCGAAGCGGCGCGCGGCAACGCCGATCTGGTCATCTTCTCCGAGACGTACCTTCCGGGGTTTCCGACACCGGATGACGTCGCTCAACTGGCCGAGCCGCTCGACGGGCCGTCCGTACGGGCAATTCGCGCCGCCGCGCGTGACGCGCACGTCGCCGTCGTCATCGGATTCGCCGAACAGGACGACGGGCGCTACTTCAATACGGCGATTCTGGTCGATGAATTCGGCGAACTCCGGCTGCGCTATCGCAAGTCCCACCTGTACGAATCGGATGTGGGCGTCTTCGAAGCGGGCGGTACGTTCGACGTGTGCGAATGGCGCGGCGTCAAGGTCGGCATGTTGATCTGCTTCGATCTGGAATTCCCGGAAACCGCCCGGGCGCTCGCGCGGGCCGGCGCGGATCTGATCGTGATCCCCGACGGCATGATGCAACCTCATGGCCATGTCCATCGGAAAATGATTCCCGTACGCGCGCTCGAAAATCAGGTCTTCGTCGCGATGGCCAATCGGGTCGGCCCGGGCGATCGCTATACGTTCAGCGGAGAAAGCATCGTCGCTTCGCCCGACGGCGACGTCATTGCCGCGGCGCCGTCAGACCGGGACGCGGTGGTCGACGTCGGTATCGATCTGGATGCGATTCCGCGCAATCGCGCCGCTTTCCGCTATCTCGATCTGGTACACCCGGCCCTCTGGCCTGCGTCGTGCCGGGACACCGCAACCGACGCGGCGTCACGCGGCGACTAGCGCGCCTGGCTGCCACGGCTCCGCCAAATCGGACCAGGCTGATTGGCCTGCGTGGCGCCGGACGCTACTCTATCGCTGCGCGGTTCCGGATCGGCACGCTACCGACGGCGTGGGTTTTGCGGCGCATGCCTCGACCGCCTGCCATCCGGAACCGCGCACGATGTGTGCCGTGGCACGGGCACTGGATGGTGGCCGACGGCACGGCCATCTGGTTCAAACCCTGTTCCGCCTCAACTTCCAGTCCTGTGCCGTATGCGCGCGTCGAGCTCGCGCTACGGCCCGATCACACTCCGAGGCCGAATGTCGGTCGGCGCGCTTCGTCGTCACCATGCCCACCGCACGCCCGCATTGCCGGTGATCGTGCGCTGATGCTCGCCGCCGAGGTTCGTCAGGTAGCTGACCGTCGCATACACACTGCCGCGCTTCGTCAGTTGCGCGACGAGCCCCGCGCCGATCTGCCCGGCCGTCTGCCCGACTTGCGTGCCGATCGTCGTCGAGCCGCCGAACGTCGTCCTGTCATCGCTGCCGAACGAACGCAGCACATTCACGCGCAGATACGGCTTCCAGCTCACGCCATTCGAATCGAACGCGTATTGCAGCCGAGCGCCGATCCGGCCGAGGAACGTATTGCCGTTGTTCCATCCGATGCTCGACACGCCGTCGTTAAAGCGATCGAGCGACAGCCATTGCCACACGAGCTGCGCCTGCGGCTCGAGCGTCAATCCGTTGCCGAGCGCGATCGGCAGCCCGGCTTCGACGGAGCCCGTGAATGCGTTGCCGTTCGTCGAGCCGTTCACGTTGTCATTCGAGTGCGTACGCACCGTGAGCGCACTACCCATCAGCACCGCGTCCGTGTACCAGCCGCCCGGGCCGATGTGCGTCCAGTAGCCGCCGAGGTTGTATGCGTTCACCTGCAACGTGCCGACGCCCAGGTCCGGCTGCGCGAGCGCGAAGCCGTTCACGTCGCCAACCGCGCGCGAGAAACCGAGGAAGAAACCGTAGTGATTGCGATGGCCGCCGGCGGTCGTATCGGCGTAGAGATCCTGCCCGACCTGCATCCCCCACACCGTGCCGTCGAACGACGGCGTCGCGTCACCCTTCTGCTTGATGTTGCTGTTGCCGCCCCATACACGCGCCCACGACGCGGGCACCGACCCGTTTTCGGCGAGCAGGCCTTGCTCGCCCTGACGATCATGGAACGTATCGATCTGCAGCAGGCCAAGCTGGCGTGCGACGGCCGGCGCTTCCGCGTATAGCGGCACTTCGGGGCGATAGATCGGCTCCGGATTGGCGCCGATGCCGGCATGATCGACCGCCTCGACGATCGATTCGGGCGTGCCTTCGGCTGCGATCACCGGCGGCTCGGCCGGCGGCGTCGGCTGGCCGGGCTCGACGACGCGCGGCTGCGGTCTCGGCGGCACCGTGTTGCGCAGATACCAGCTGTCGCCTGTGCCATTCGACTCGCCCCCCTTCGCGAGGAAGTACGTGTACGCGCCGGCGCTGACCGTCCCGCCGGACAGCGAGAACGCGTTCGCGCTCGTGGTCGCGCCATTCGTCGCCTGCACGACCTGAATGCCGTCGCCCGTCGTCTGCGCGCCCGCGCCGTCGACGTTCGTCACCTTCAGCGTGCTCGAGCCGCTCGCCGTGCCGCCGCTGACGACCAGTTTGTCCGACGGCGCGCCATCGCCGGCCAGCGTCGTGTTCAGCGCGAGCGTCGCGTTCTGGCCGACGTAGTTGCCCGCGACCGTCAGCGTGTTGCCCACGCCGCTGCCGCCGAGCTGAACGAGCCCCGCGTTGGTCAGATTGCCGTTGATCCGGAAATTGCCGGTGGCGCCGCCGGCGACGCTCGCCAGCGCGTTCGCGACCGAGAGCGTGCCGTTGTTCGTCACGTTGCCCGTCACGCTGCCGTAGCCGCCGAGCGTGGCGCCCGCTGCTACCGTCACCGGCCCGCCACCGCCCAGCGCGGCCGACGCATGCGCGGCGTCACCGACGACGAGCGTGCCGGCATTCAGCGCGGTGCCGCCGGCATAGGCGTTCGCGCCGTTCATGGTCAGCGTGCCGGCCCCGAGTTTGGTGAGCCCGCCCGCGCCGGTGACGTTCTGCGCGATCGTGGAATTGAAACCCTGCGTGTCGATCGTGCCGTTGTTCGCCGTGATCGACACGGCGCGGCTCGCCGCGAGATCGAACGCGCTGCCGAGTTGCAGCGTGCCGCCGTTGAAGGTCAGCGGTCCCGACGCCGCGCTGAGCGCGTTGTCCGCCGCGACCGACAGCGTACCCTGCGTGATCGTCGTACCGCCCGAGTACGTGTTGCCGCCTGCAGAAGAAGGCGCGACCGTCAGCGTCCCCGCGCCGGTTTTCTCGACCGCCCCCGACCCGCCAATCGTGCCCGTGTACGTGCCGGCGCTGTCCTGCTGGAAGCGCACGAGCCCGTTGTCGGTGACCGACAGCGGCAGGTTCGACGCATTGGCCTGCAGCGTCGCGCCCGCGTTGACGGTCGCGACGACCGATGCCGTCGTCGTGCCGAGCGTGCCCGTGAGGTTCAGCGTGCCGCTCTGCACCAGCGCGGTCGAGAACGTGCCGGTGCCGCCCCACGTCCAGTCGGTGCCGGCCATCGTCAGGCTCTGGAAATTCGTGAACGCATTCGACGCGGTGCCGGTGCCCTGCAGCGTCACGGTGTTGGTGCCCGCGCCGCCGTTGGCCGTGCCGACGATCTGCGAGCCCGTCTGCAGGATCAGCGTCACGTTGCCGTTGCCGCCCTGGATCGCGGTGCCGCCGCCGCCCTGGATCAGCCCCGCGTTGGTGATTGTCGTCGCGCCGTTGGTCGAGCGCACGCCGATGCCGTTGTTGCTGATGATCCGGCCGCCGGCCTGGTTCGTGATCGTCGCGGTGAACGAGCTGCCGAGCGTGTTCGATACGACCGCGTCGACGCTGCCGCCGCTGGTCGCGGTGCCGGTGGTCTGGATCGTGCCGCTGTTGACCAGCGTGTCGTTGTTGCCCTGCATGTAGACGGCCGGCGCATCGCGGCCGTTCGACGTCAGCGTGCCGCTGTTGGTGATCGTGCCATTGCCGCCGAGCAGCGACGCGGCGCGCGCGTTGTTGCCGGATGTCGTCACGGTGCCCGTGTTGACGATCTGGTTGCCCGATGCGCCGGGATTGCTTTGCCCCCACGCGGCCGTCATCCCGTACGCGTTGTTGCCGGTGGTCGTGATCGTGCCGTTGTTGACCAGCGTATTGTTGTTGCCGTTCGCGGCCATCCCGTCGTTGTAGGTGCCCGACGTCGAAATCACGCCGGTCGCCGCATTGGTGAGCGTGTTGCCGTTGTTCACGCCGAGCAGCACCGCGCCGCGATTCGCGACGCCCGTGCCGTTGCCGGACATCGACAGGTTGCCGTTGTTGGTGATCGTGCTCGACGTGTCTATGGAGAACGGCGTCGGCGTGGACGTCAACACGTAGCTGCCCGTCACGGTCGAATCGAGGTTGATCGTCACGCCGGTGCTGCCGGCCGTGGCCACGACCGACGGCGCGTTCGCGCCGGTACACGTCACCGTCATGCCACTGCCCGGCGCGGTGGCCGAGCACGCCGCATACGCACTGACCGGCACCGCGCCGGTCAGAATCGCCATTCCACCCAAACCCAGGTTCCGCGCCTTTCTTTTCATTTTTCCGCTCGCATTTATTGGTGACGTTATTGCTGCAAATCGGTGCGTGAAACGGGTTATATCACTTGTCTTGAAATAATCGCAAGATCCATTGGCGTGATATCGGAAATCACGTCGCAATTCATTGCGGAACGGGAAATAAGGAAAATGGTCGCGTTGTTGCGTCGCGGAAAATGCTGCGGCACCGGCATCATGAAAGCGAATGGGAGCGAACCGGTTTAATTTTCCGGTTATCGCGAGACTGCTGAAAGTCGTGACGACGAGATTCGGGCGAATCGGAAAATATGACGCGATACCGCAATCGCACGGGTCGTGCAAAGCAACATGGACAACTCGGCCATGTTGCCTTGCACGAAGCAATGCCACGGGCTTTTGGACGACTACATGGCCAGAGGTGTTCGTCGATGCGCTCGACGATCCCGCCAGCAGATGTTCCGGATAGCTGGACGGCCGCCGTCGAAGCCGCCATGCGACGCACTCCGCCGACGATCGAACGACGGGCTACTTAACCGCGTTGCCGTCCACCACGTGCCATGCTGGAAAAAACGCCGTCCCGGTAAATCCACGCATGGACCAATGCGGCCGACAGATGGGCCAGCACGACGACGAACAGCAGCCGCGCCAACAGGCCGTGCGCATCGCGCAACCATGCAAAGAGCGTCGGGCTGGCCGGTACGATCGCAGGCAGGTTGACGCCCTTGAACAGGACAATCGGGAAACCGCCCGCCGACAACAAGGCCCAGCCGATCAGCGGCAATGCCAACATCAGCACATACAGTGCCCAGTGCGACGCTTTCGCTGCGAGCACCTGCCAATACGGCAGACTAGCCGGCAGTGCCGGCGGCCGGCTGCGCAACCGGTTCGCGACGCGCAGCAGCGCCAGCACGAGGATCGCGATACCCAGCGGCCGATGCAGGTCGATCAGCCAGATCCGGTGATGCAACGACGTCATCATGCCGGCGCCGATGAACAGCATGGCCAGGATCATCGCGGCCATCAGCCAGTGCAGACCGCGCGCCAGCGCGTTGAAATGGCGCGGTGCGCCGTTGCTCGCGAGCTTGTGCGTATTCATTTGACCTCCTGCTTGCCGACCGCCTCGGTCGCCTTGCCGTATCCGATTTCGCGTTCGCGGCGATTGAACGAATGCGCGTACGCTCCCGAGCGCGCGTTCAGGATCGGATCGTTCGACACCGCGACGCCCGCGGGCACGATCGACGGATCGAAGTTGATGTCGCGACACGCGCCCTCGGCCTGTTCGACGACACGCGTCATTTCCAGCGTGCCGGCGACGAGCTGCTTGCGATCGGCCGGCCACGGCTGCGACGCGTCGTCGACCGGATCGCCCGGCTGCGCGAGTTGCAACACGTAATCCCAATGGAGCGGCTTGCGCGCGAGCCGCTCGCGCACGCCTTCGAACAGGAAGTCGTGGTCGGCCTTCTGCCGCTGCGCATCGCTCATCGGCATGAACGGATCATGCGGGCGCATCATCCAGCGCACCGGCTGCCGGTGGCCGTCGGCGGCCACGAGATAGAAGGCATTGACGCTGTAGAACGTCGCGCCCGCGAAACTGCCGGGCGCCGGTTCCTGAGCCGCCCATTTCATGAATTTCTCCGCCTCCGGGTACGTTTTCAGGAACGCGGACACCCGCGCCGGGTCTGGCTGGCCCGTGGCCGGATCGGGCGCGGTCGCCTGCTGCATGGCCAGAAAGCCCTCCGGTTCGTGTGTCGCGAAGTACGGCTGGTTGTTCATCGCCATGCGCCATTGCTGCTTGTCATCGGTCGTCAGCAGCAGAGCCATGCTCAGCGTCGTCGTGGAGTTGTCGGCCGCGTACGGGCTGCCGGTGCCGATCGAGAGTCGTCCGACGACCGGGATGTCCGCCTGCGTGAAGACACGCGCGGTCGACAACGGCACCGCCGCGCGGTCGGGACGGAACGTGCCGACGAAGCAGACGCCCTTGCCGTGCGCGCGGCGAAAGCCGGGCGGAAACGGCTGCGGGGTTTCCGATACCAGCGATACGCTGGTCGTGCGCGAACCAATCCAGCCGGCCGTCCACGCAAGGGTCGACGTCAGTGCGCCGGCCACGACGGCAATCGCCGCCAGCGCCCCCCACGTGCGTTTCGACGTGAAATCCAGTTTTGACATAGATGGTTTTCATCCCGTTGTGTCGTCGTGCATGCCGCGCCGTGTTTTGCCCAGCGCGGTCGTCTATGCATGAAGCGCGCGACCGCGCTCACGGGCGCCGCCGGGTGCGCACGATGGAGTCGATTGAGGTACGAACGCGGTCGCGATGACTCGCTGTGGGAATCGCCACGCGCGTTGCATCCGAAAATCTTAGCGACGGGGCAAAAGCGGAACCATCAGACCAGGCTGAAATCGTCAACGGGGTGTAGGACCAGTCCGGCTGCGCGCGCAGCGTCGTTGCGCGCATGCCGAGACGGCGGGTGTCGGTTGGCCCATGCAACGATGCCGGCCATTGCGGCCAGCATCGAGGAGCGGGCAACTGCTAGCGGTCAGCCCGCATGGGATGCGGAGCGCGTCGACATCGCCACGGGTTGCGCCCAAGTGGCCGACGCCAGCTGAATGCGCGCATCACGCGCCACGCGGTTGAACGCCACGCGTTGCGCGCCCTTCAGTTTCGCCGCTCGGGCTGCGTGCACGAGCTCGATCGGATCGACGAGGCGCGCATGCCGGCGCACCTCGAAGTGCAGATGCGGGCCGGTCGCCGTTCCCGTGCTGCCGACCGCGCCGACGCGTTGACCGCGCATCACGCGCGCGCCGGTTCGCAACGTCGGCTCGAACGCCGACAGGTGCGCATAGTACGACGCGTAACCGCCGTCATGACGAATCACCACGTACTTGCCATAGCCGCGCGGCTCGGTGCCGATGAACGTCACGACGCCGCGCTCCGACGCATGAACGGCGCGGCCCGCCGGCGCCGCGAGATCGACGCCCGAATGCACGTGACGCGCACCGCTCACCGGATGCACGCGCGCGCCGAACGGCGAGCTGATGCGCGTCGCGGCGACCGGCATCGCGAAGCGTGCGCCGGCGAGCGGCATGCCGTCAAACTCGTAATAGGCGCCCGGCGAGCCGGCCTGCGCGGCGAACCACACGGCCGCGACGCGCTGCCCGCGAAAGCGGACATCGAGCGCCGTCACGCGTACGCGGCCCGGCCGCGTTGCGCCGTGGTCGGGCTCGAATGCCACGCGGAAAGTATCGCCATGCGCGCCGCGCTGCTTCGAATCGATGCGCCCGGCCAGCATGCGGGCGATCTGCGCGGCGACGCCGGCCGGCAGATCGGCGCGCGCCAGCGACGCGTGCAGGCTGCCGACGATCGCGCCGGCACGCGTGCCGCGATCCGGCTGCGCGAGCGTGAACGGCTCGGCGGCGGCCAGATCGACCGGACCTCGCGCGAACGCCGGCTGCGCGCCCGTCGCGGGCAACGC
Source organism: Burkholderia sp. IO2 (assembly GCF_029522185.1). Taxonomy (NCBI): domain Bacteria; kingdom Pseudomonadati; phylum Pseudomonadota; class Betaproteobacteria; order Burkholderiales; family Burkholderiaceae; genus Burkholderia; species Burkholderia sp. IO2. Next base: position 51,238 of record NZ_JAKWFH010000005.1, read on the forward strand.
CGACGCCAGCCCGTAATCGAACCGCGATGCATAGCCGCGTTCGACCGCACCGCGCGCGGTATTGCACAGCACGCGATACGCGACGCAGGCGCCGAAGCGCGCCACCGGATCGTCTCGTTCGATGCCCGCCGACACGTTCAACGCGTGCGACGCATAAGCGACGTCGAGCGGCGCGGCGGATGATGCACGCAGGCCGCCCCACGTCGTGCGCGCGGAATTGAAGAAAGGCACGTCGCCAAGATCGGTGGTTTCCGCCGTCGCGGGCGCGGCCGGCGCGGCGTCGTGAAACGCCTGCGCTGCCGCGCCCTGTGCGCCGGCCACGCACGCCGCCGCGACGATGCCGCGCAGGAACGCACGACCCATCGGAAAACGGTGAACGCCGCGTGACGCGGGTCGACCTTGCTCGCGTGCGACACGGAACGCAGGTCTGACCGCATGACGTCGTCACTCGCTATTCAATGAAAAATCGGGAAAGAACCGGACATCGCTGAGGAACGATCGTCGCGATCCGGCTACTCGACAGCGAGTGTATCGGCGTGGTCGAAACGGCTAAATAGGACTCGTCTTATTTGTTAATAATGATGCTTAATACTCGTACCAAAACAATGCCGCCGGGACGCCATGCATTCGCGCGAAACCCGCCACGCCGTGTACAGTCGAGGGCTGCCGGCGCGCGACACGCGCCGCGCACTGTGTCTTCAACACCGGAATCCCGTCATGTTTCTCGATCATCTTCATCCGGAACGCTGGACGTTCCTGTGGAACGCATTGTCCACCCTCTCCCTCAAGCTTGCCGCCGGCCTGGCGCTACTCATCGCCGGCTGGTGGCTGTCGAAACGCATCGGCAACTGGCTGAACCGGCTGCTCTCGAACAAGGAGCGCGTCGACGACACGCTGCGGCCGATCCTCTGCGACGTCGCGGTATGGGGCATCCGCATCGTCGCGATCGTCGGCGCGCTGTCGCAGCTCGGCATCGAAACCGCGAGCATCGTGGCGGTGCTCGGCGCCGCGGGCCTCGCCATCGGGCTCGCGCTGCAGGGCACGATGCAGAACATCGCGGCCGGCATCATGCTTCTGCTGCTGCGGCCGTTCAAGGTCGGTGACTACATCGACGGCGGCTCAGGCGTCGCGGGCACCGTCGAAGAGGTCGGGCTCTTCATGACGCGCCTCACGAAGCCGGATGGCATCTGCGAGTACGTGCCGAACAGCGCGCTGTGGGGCAGCTCGATCCGCAACTACACGCGCAACCCGACGCGCCGCCTCGATCTCGAAGTGGAAGTGTCCGTGCACGACGATATCGATCGCGCGCTCGCTGCGCTGCATGCGTTGACCGTGGCCGATCCCGACGTGCTGCAGGACCCCGCGCCGGACGTGATGGTGATGCGCTTCGACGACAGCACGGCCGTCGCGAACATGCGCGTGTGGACGCATACCGACAAGTTCTGGACGATGCGCTGGCGCCTCGCGCGCCAGGTGCGCAAGACGCTCGCCGACGCGGATTGCGCGCTGCCGATCCGCACGCGGGAGCTGCACATCGTGCACGACGCGGAGCGCCGCGCAGGCGACGCGCGCGTGCGGGTCTTGTAGTGCCGCGAGGCGCGCCGCGCCCCGGCTGCGGCGTTACATCCGGACGATGTCGAGCAGCGCCTTCCTGCCGCTCTTGTACGTGAACACCGAGATCGCGCCGTGCTTCAGGTCGCCGTGCGGCGTGAAGCGCCCTTCGCCGAGTGCGCCGCGATAGACTGTGACCGGCATCGCGGCCAGCCCCTTCGCCGGGTGCCTCGAGCGCGTGCTGAGGAAGCAGGCCGGCGTGTCGTCGATCCAGTCGAGCCTCGCGTTGCGCGAGGTGAAGTTCTCGTCACGCGTGCCGGTGCCGGACGCGTGACCGTTCATGCCTGTCAGGCGCCCACACACGGGCATCCGCCGTCGATCGTCATCCCATGGAGCGCTACCCGATGAAACGTTACTTTCCCACCGCGTCGTTTGCCGCCGCGATTGCCTGCGCATTCGCATTGAGCGCCTGTGCGGCGCAATCGTCCGCGCCGGCCACTGCTTCGGCGCCGGCCGGTACAGCCGCGCCAGTGGCCCCGCCGCTGGTCGGCGGCGATCGCGACGCACACGGCTGCATCGGCTCGGCCGGCTACGCGTGGTGCGAGCGGACGCAGCAGTGCGAGCGTCCGTGGGAACTCGCGAAGGCGCGGGGCTTCGCGAATTCCGCGCAGGCTTACGAGCAGTTCTGCCGGAACGGCGGAACGAAGTGAACTGAAGTGGTGCGCGTGAACGGGTCGCGGTGCAACGCCGCGATCCGATAATGTTCCGGTCTGCTGCATGGCCCGTCCATCGCACGCATTCGACCCCGCCGATTCCCGTCGATTTTCCCGCGTCGCGCCCCGTCATTCCGGAAACCCGGACGCACAAAAAACCCCACGAAAACAGGGATATTCGCCGCCTGCGACACGTTGTCCGAGTTCGGTTATATTACGCGCCCCTTGCCACCCCGCCCCCGCAAAACGCGTCGCACGCGGCCTCTTTCAACGCAGCCTGAAGCGCCGTCCGCTCAGGCTTGCCACCCGGGCGCGTGGCGCACCCTCGCGACGCAGGCGCTTGCCTGCCCGCGGGAAGCCGATCCGAAGGTGTCCTTCCGAATCGCTTCGCGTGCGCAAATGCAACGGCGCGCCGCGCCGATCCGGAATTCCGGATTCGCGATCCGGATCTCCGGACCCGTGTTCCGGCGCCACGGAACCGCGCGCCGGGCGGCATGGCAAACCGATGCATCCAAGTTGAAAAAGGGATCTGCTGTGATCAAAACGTTACGGGTAATACTGTCGGCGCTCGCGCTGTGCGTCGCGACATCGTCGGCGCACGCCGCCGACACGAAGAAGGTCGACGTCCTGCTGGTGGGCGGCGGCATCATGAGCTCGACGCTCGGCGTCTGGCTGCACGAACTCCAGCCCGACTGGTCGATGACGATGGTCGAGCGCCTCGACGGCGTCGCGCTGGAAAGCTCGAACGGCTGGAACAACGCCGGCACCGGCCACTCGGCGCTCGCCGAGCTGAACTACACGCCGGAGAAGGCGGACGGCAAGGTCGACATCTCGAAGGCGATCGAGATCAACGAGTCGTTCCAGATCTCGCGCCAGTTCTGGGCGTGGCAGGTCAAGCAGGGCGTGCTGAAGAACCCGCACGCGTTCATCAACTCGACGCCGCACATGAGCTTCGTGTGGGGCGACGACAACGTCCGCTTCCTGAAGAAGCGCTACGAAGCGCTGCAGGCGAGCCCGCTGTTCCGCGGGATGCAGTATTCGGAAGACTACGACCAGATCAAGCAGTGGGTGCCGCTGATGATGGAAGGCCGCGATCGCAACCAGAAGGTGGCCGCGACGTGGACGCCGATCGGCACCGACGTGAACTTCGGCGAGATCACGCGCCAGTTCGTCGGCTACCTGAAGACGCAGCCGAACTTCACGCTGTCGCTGTCGAGCGAAGTGCGCGAGATCACGCGCAACGCCGACGGCACGTGGCACGTGTCGTGGGTCAAGCTGCACTCGGATGAACCGCCGCAATCGGTCGACGCGAAGTTCGTGTTCATCGGCGCGGGCGGCGGTGCGCTGCACCTGCTGCAGGCGTCGGGCATCCCCGAGGCGAAGGACTACGGCGCATTCCCGGTCGGCGGCTCGTTCCTCGTGACCGACAACCCCGAGGTCGTGAAGCAGCACCTCGCGAAGGCGTACGGCAAGGCGTCGGTCGGCTCGCCGCCGATGTCGGTGCCGCACCTCGACACGCGGATCATCGACGGCAAGAAGATCATCCTGTTCGGGCCGTTCGCGACGTTCTCGACCAAGTTCCTGAAGAACGGCTCGTACTTCGACCTCGCGAAGAGCACCAACCTGCACAACGTCGCGCCGATGATGCGCGTGGGCGTCGACGAATTCCCGCTGGTGCAGTACCTCGCCGGCCAGCTGATGCTGACCGACGACGACCGCTTCAACGCGCTGAAGGAATACTTCCCGAACGCGAAGAAGGAAGACTGGCGCCTGTGGCAGGCCGGCCAGCGCGTGCAGATCATCAAGCGCGACCCGGTCAAGGGCGGCGTGCTGAAGCTCGGCACCGAGATCGTCGCGTCGCAGGACGGCAGCATCGCGGGCCTGCTCGGCGCGTCGCCGGGTGCATCGACCGCCGCGCCGATCATGCTGAACCTGATGAAGAAGGTGTTCAAGGACAAGGTCGCGACGCCCGAGTGGCAGCAGAAGATCCGCCAGATCGTGCCGAGCTACGGCACCAAGCTGAACGACAGCCCGGCGAAGGTCGTCGAGGAATGGACCTACACGAGCGACGTGCTGCAACTGTCGCCGCCGCCGAAGATCGACCTCGGCGCGCCGTCGCAGGCCACCGGCAACGCGCCGGCCCGCCCGGCGAAGGCATCGGCCGACATGGCGCTGTAACGCGCCCGACGCCGCGCAACAGCCGCGCGGCACCCATGCGGCACCGTCATGCCGCCCGACACGGCCGCCCTCCGGGGCGGCCGTTTTTCCTGGTGCGCGCCGGGCGCGAGCACCGGCTTCCGCTAGAATTGCGGCACGCGCGACCCCGTCGCCGCCCGATCCATCACCCGCATCGACCCAACCCGAGCCACCGCCGGTGCGGCCCGCGCCCGAGCCGCGCGAGCGCCGCCTGCCGTGGCCGCGCCCGCCCGGGCGCGCCATCAACCGAATTCAGCTGGAGAAAGACCGTGTTTACCTGCCGAAACCAGAGCTGCGGCACGCAGTGGGAGCAGTCCGACGTCGTCATCAAGGACGAAGGCCAAGGGCTGCTGTTCCGCTGCCCGCTGTGCGGCGCCCGCAACTATCTCGAACGCTTCGAGGACGACGAAGGCAACGTCGTCTATGAACAGATGGAAGGCCGCCCCTACCTCGGAGACCTGTCTTGACCCAACCGACCGCCACGCCGTTCAGCGCGCTGCCGCTGACGCCCGCCACGCTCGCGAACCTCGCGCAGCTCGGCTATGTCGACATGACGCCGATCCAGGCCGCGAGCCTGCCGATCGCGCTGGCCGGCCAGGACCTGATCGCGCAGGCGAAGACGGGCAGCGGCAAGACCGCCGCGTTCTCGCTCGCGCTGCTCGCGCGCCTCGATGCGCGCAGCTTCGACGTGCAGGCGATGATCCTGTGCCCGACCCGCGAGCTCGCCGACCAGGTCGCGCAGGAAGTGCGCCGCCTCGCGCGCGCCGAGGAAAACGTGAAGGTGCTGACGCTGTGCGGCGGCACGCCGATGCGTCCGCAGGCGCAGAGCCTCGAGCACGGCGCGCATATCGTCGTCGGCACGCCGGGCCGCATCATGGATCACCTCGATCGCGGCAACCTGAAGCTCGACGCGCTGAACACGCTGGTGCTCGACGAAGCCGACCGGATGCTCGACATGGGCTTCTTCGACGACATCGCGAAGGTCGCCCGGATGTGCCCGACGACGCGTCAGACGCTGCTGTTCTCCGCGACCTACCCGGACGGCATCGCGAAGCTGAGCCAGCAGTTCCTGCGCAATCCGAAGGAAATCAAGCTCGCGGAACGCCACGACGACAGCAAGATCCGCCAGCGCTTCTATGAAGTGACCGAGGACGAGCGGCTGCATGCGGTCGGCCAGTTGCTGAACCACTACCGGCCGGTGAGCACGATCGCGTTCTGCAACACCAAGCAGCAATGCCGCGACCTGCTCGACGTGCTGCACGCGCAGGGCTTCCATGCGCTCGCGCTGCACGGCGAGCTCGACCAGCGCGAGCGCGACCAGGTGCTGATCCAGTTCGCGAACCGCAGCTGCTCGGTGCTGGTGGCGACCGACGTCGCCGCGCGTGGTCTCGACATCGCACAGCTCGAAGCAGTAATCAACGTCGACGTGACGCCCGACCCCGAAGTGCACGTACACCGCATCGGCCGCACCGGCCGCGCGGATCAGGACGGCTGGGCGCTGAGCCTCGCGAGCATGGACGAGATGGGCCGTGTCGGCGCGATCGAACAGGCGCAGAAGCGCGAGGTCGAATGGCATCCGCTTGCTGAACTGAAGCCGGCGGACGACAGCGTGCTGCTGCCGCCGATGGAAACGCTGCAGATCCTCGGCGGGCGCAAGGACAAGATCCGCCCGGGCGACGTGCTCGGCGCGCTGACCGGCGACGCCGGATTCGACGGCAAGCAGATCGGCAAGATCAACGTGACCGAGTTCTCGACCTATGTCGCGATCGAGCGCGGCGTCGCGCGCGACGCGCTGCGCAAGCTCAATGCGGGGAAGATCAAGGGCAAGCGGGTCAAGGTCCGGTTGATGGACGAGGAGTAAGCGGGCCGCGGCGCGGACGGTCGCAACACCGCCGGGCGCCGCCCCGTGTGTCACCTGAGTTCGGGATAGCCGTGCGTCGCGGCGGCCTGCTCGAACCGCGCAATCGTGTCGTAGTCGGCCGGCGACAGCCGGTCGAATCCCTTCAGCCTCAGCACGCGCGCCCGCTCCGCATCGGCGGCAGCCGCGCGCTCGAGCGCCTCCTGCAACGCGCCCACCTGCGTATCCGCCAGCGCCGCCCGCGATGCGACGAACGGCAAGCCCGGCGCGGATGCCGTCGTGCCGATGATCCGGATGTCAGTGAGCAGGTCGGGCCGCGCGTCGCGCACATACGCGAACGTCACGCAGTCGATCGCCGCGCAATCGGCCTCTCCCGAGGCCAGCGCACGCAGCACGTTCAGGTGCGAACCGAACGGCGTGACCGAGCCGAAGAACCGTCCGTCGTGCGCATGCGGCGCAACCGCGTGCCGGAATGCGTTCATCCCGCTGTGCGAATCCTCGCCGTTGAAGGCGGCCCGCAATCCGCGGCAGGCGGCGAGCGTCGTCGCTCCGCCCGCATGCACCCGCGCCGATACGACCAGCACGCTGCTGTAGCGCGCCCCGTCGCAGCCCTCCGCGTCGAAAATCGGGGTCGCAATCAATCGCACGACGTCGTGCAAGCCGAGCATCCGGTACGGGTAGCCGCAGGTCTGCGACAGCAGCAGGTCGTCGCGCCGCCACAGTGCGTGCAGATCGTCGAACGGCGCGTCGGGCAGCACGACGTCAGCCGGCCCGCCCGCGTTCGCGAACGCATCGAGCGCATCACGCAACAGCGCGCGCCACAGGGCGGCGTGGCGCGGCGTCACGTTGTACATCGGCAGGACAGCGATCCAGGGGTTCATGCAGGCATTCTACGCATCGACGGCGCTCCGGATGCTTATCGGCCGCAAGACGATAAGCAAATGCGAATCGATTGGTTGGCGTAGCCGCGCCGCCCCGGTACCGTTCGAAGGCCTGCCGGCGCCGCCACCGTGCGCGATGCCGGGCAAGCCGACCGTGATCCGCGAGACACCAGCGCACCCGGGCCGAGCGCCCCGGTTCCATCGCTCGTTCCCCGCACTGCCCGATCCACCTGCCTCAACGCCATGGCCGAATACTTCGACGTCGACCACGCGCGCGCGATCGCCGCGCTCGACGCCCGCTTCACTGCCCGCACCGAGTGGCCGACCTGGCTGCTGGTCGTCGTCATCTACGGCGGCTGGCTCGCCGTGCTGCTGCTCGCGCGCGACGGGCACCTGTCGCTCGGCGCCGCGACGCCGCCGCTGATCCTGCTCGGCGCGTGGCACCTGTCGCTGCAGCACGAGCTGCTGCACGGCCATCCGACGCGTTCCGCCTTCGTGAACAAGCTGCTCGGCTATCCGCCGCTGACGGTCTGGTATCCGTACACGCTGTATCGCGACACGCATCTCGAGCATCATCGCGACGAGGACCTGACCGTGCCGGGCGTCGATCCCGAAACGAACTACGTGACGCGCGAACGCTGGGCGCGGCTGCCACGCTGGCGCCGGGCGCTGACGGTCGCGCGCAAGACTTTCCTCGGACGCATCGTCGTCGGGCCGCCGCTCGCCGTCGCCGCGACGTTCCGCGATGCGTTCGTCGCGTTCCGCCGTGGCGACTTCCGCTATCTGCCGATGTGGTTGACTCACGTTGCCAGCGTGGCCGCGCTGCTCGCGTGGCTGCAATGGGCGATCGGCGTGCCGTGGTGGTACTACCTGCTGGCCGTCACGTGGCCCGCGCTGTCGCTCGCGATGATCCGCTCGCTGTACGAGCATCGCGCCGCGCCGCATCCGAAGGCGCGCATCACGATCAACGAAGCCGGCTTCGCGATGCGGCTGCTGTACCTGAACAACAACTATCACCTCGTCCATCACGACCTGCCGAAGCTGCCGTGGTACGACCTGCCACGCGCATACCGGATGCGACGCGACGCGTATGCGAAGAAATGCGGCGGCTTCGTGATCCGTGGCGGATATCGCGAACTGCTCGCGCGCCATGCGTGGACGCCGACCGATCCGCCCGTGCATCCGTTCGACCAGGGCACAGCGTCGTTGTCGACGGGGAGCGGCGTGAAAGTGGCGGTGGTCGACAGGGTGTTGCAGATCAGCACCTGACGTCAGAAGTTTCCGCGTTTCGGCACCGATCCTTACGAAAAGCCGACGACGCCGATCGTCGCCCGCGAATTGCCAATTGCGTCGGCAATGCCCAGAATGGCCGCTCCTCCGGGGTTTCCGATCATCATTCGCCCCGGCTCCGCCGCACGGCCGCGCGCCGCATTCCCCGACGACGATGCAACCGAACACCCCACCCGGCGCGATCCGCACGATCGGCAACGACTGGTCCGTTTCCGCAATCACCGCAGGTTTTCTCGCGGTCCTGATTTCGTATGCGGGCCCGCTCGCGATCTTCTTCCAGGCTTCGCAGGCCGCGCATGCGTCCAACGACATGGTGTCGTCGTGGGTCTGGGCGATCTCGATCGGCGCGGGTGTCTCGGGCCTGTTCGCCAGCTGGAAGCTGAAGGTGCCCGTCATCACCGCGTGGTCGGCGCCCGGCACCGCGCTGCTCGTCGGCCTGTTCCCGCAACTGACGCTCAACCAGGCCGTCGGCGCGTACCTCACGGCTGGGCTGATCATCCTGGCGATCGGCGTGTCCGGCTATTTCGACCGCCTCGTGCGCCACATTCCGCGCGGCATCGCCTGCGGCATGATGGCCGGCATCCTGCTGCCGTTCGGCATGCATGCGTTCTCCGCCGCGACCGCGCAGCCGGTGCTCGGTTTCGGGATGATCGCGGCGTACGTGATCTTCCGGCGCCTGCTGCCGCGCTACAGCATCGTGCTCGTGCTGCTGACGGGTGCCGCGCTCGCGACGCTGCTCGGGATGACGCATCTCGGCAACGTGTCGCCGAGTATCGCGCGGCCGATTTTCATCGCCCCGGAATGGACGCTCGGCACGACGCTCAGCCTGGCGCTGCCGCTCGTCGTCGTCAGCCTCACCGGCCAGTTCCTGCCGGGGATGACGATCCTGCGCGTGTCCGGCTATCACACGCCGGCGCGCCCGATCATCACCGCGACCAGCGTGATGTCGCTCGTCGTCGCCTGCTTCGGCGGGATCACGATCGTCGTCGCGGCGATCACCGCGGCGCTCTGCACCGGCAAGGACGCGCACGAGAATCCGGACCGGCGCTACGTCGCCGGGCTCGCGAACGGCGCGTTCTATCTGATCGGCGGGCTCTTCGCGGGCACGATCGTCACGGTGTTCTTCGCGCTGCCGAAGGCGTTCGTCGCGATCCTGGCGGGGCTCGCGCTGATCGGCGCGATCAGCGCGAACGTGCACGGGATCTTCGAGGACGAGGACCATCGCGAAGCGTCGATGATCACGTTTCTTGCGACCGCGTCGGGGATGACGTGGCTCGGGCTCGGGTCGGCGTTCTGGGGGATCGTGATCGGGTCGGCGGCGTATGCGGTATTGAACAGGGTGCGGGGGCCCGCGTGATGCGTGCCGCGCCCCCTTCACTCAACACGCATGCCGGCGCACCAGTTGCGCAAGCGCTTCCTCCAGCATCGTCGTCCCGTACACCCGCTCCGACACGTCGGCTTCCACATCGATCCGCCCCGCGTTATGCACGTCGTACAAATCGACGATCAGCTGCGCATGACGCTCGCTGAGCCCGGCGCGCAGCAATGCCGCGCTCCACGTATCGCGCGGCAGCTCGTGCGCAACGATCGCGCGGCCCGCCGCCGTGCCCAACGTCTCCGCGATCGCCGTCACGCTCACCCGCCGCGGCCCTTCGACACTGACGATGCGCGGCCCGCTGCCGCCTTCCGGCGCATCGAGCATCAGCCGCGCCGCGACGATGCCCACATCGGGCGCCCAGACCGTCGGAAACGCCTTGCCGACCGGATGATGGAAGCTCGGCAACACGCCGGTACCGAGCGCGACCGGCAGCACGCGCGCCCAGTTCTGCAGATGCTCGGCCGAGCGCAGCAGCGTCAATTGTGTCGGGATCGTCTTCAGACGTGCCTCGAAGTCATGGAACAGACGCGTGATACCCGTATTGCCTTCAAGCTCCGCGCCGTAATCCGACAACGCGAGCAGCGCCGGCGGCGGATTCGCGGCGAGCGCGGCAGTCGCTGCGTCGATCGTGCGCGTCATCGTCGCGGCCGGATCGGGATCGGCAGCCGGCACCGGACACAGCATCTGCACGGCCTGCGCGCCGTCGATTGCCGCGGCGATCGCGTTCGCGTCCGTCAGGTCCGCGATCGCGACATCGCAGCCGAGCTGCACGAAACGTTCACGATGGCGCGCGTCGCGCAGTACCGCGCGTACGGAATGGCCTGCGTTGCGCAAGGTCGTCACGGTCGACAAGCCGACGTTGCCGGATGCTCCGAAGATCACGAACACGGTTCGCTCCTGAGGGATGAAGGTGCTGTGATTGTCGGGTTGCGCGGCCGAGAAGGCGCGCACGGGCGGATGAATCGAACAGGAAAGGATGACGCGTTGAATACGCCGTAACCATGCGAGCTCCCCGATACAAGCGCGTCAAAACCGGAGAAGCCGAACGCGACAATTGTCCAACGACCTGTTGGACAGTTGCCCTCGGATCAAACGCAACGTCCATGTATTGCTGTTGCGTCATGCGTCTTTCCCGCCATCCTCACCGTCATACGCCAGCCGCAACCCGCCCCGCACGCCCGACCGCGCAATCTCCGTCGGCGTCGCACCGAGCACGCGGTTCATCCAGTTCGCCATGTGGCTCTGATGCGCAAACCCGGCCTCCAGCGCGATCTGGCTGATGCTGAGCCGGCCTTCGAGCAGCAGCGTCTTCGCGCGCTCCACCCGGCGCCGCACGACGTACTGGTGCACGGGCATCCCGAGCGTTTCGCGGAACAGCACCTTGAAATGCGGCACGCTGATCGACACGAGCGCCGCGAGCTCGGCCAGCGTCATGCGCCGGTCGAGATTCGCCTCGACATAGTCGATCACGCGCGCCGCCGCCTTCGGCGCCAGCGTGCGCCGGCGTTCGCGAAACACGGGCTGGCCGTCGACCAGCCGCGCGACGAGCGCCGTGCACAGGCTCTCCGCGTAGAGCGGGTCCGATGCGTCTTCCGCTTCGAGTTCGGCGGCCATCGCCCACGCGATGTGCTGCAGCCGCGGGTCGCGCACCTGCAGCCGCCGGCGGATCTGCGCGTGCGACGGCTTCAGTTCGAGCTGTTCGACGGTGCGCCGCACGAAGGTGTCGCTGAGCGCGATGTGCAGAATCCGGCAGTCGGCGCTGTCGGTCCATTGGCCGGGCAGGCCGGCCGGAATCACGTCGACGTCGCCGTGCGCCTGGATGCGCGACACGCGCTCGCCGTCGCACACGCAATCCGCGCGCACCGGCGCGCCGATATGCACGCCGATCCGGTGATGCTCGGCCGCCGGAATCCGGTACGTACCCGCGCGAATCTCCAGCAGCGACGCGCCGAAGCCGCGCCAACCCAGCCCGCGGCTGGAGCGCAGGCTGACCGGGACGCCGTTGTCCGTCGGCGCGGCAAGAATCGGATCGCTCATTGATGGTCTCCACCAGATCAGGTGCCGAACGCGCATTGTGACGCGTTTCGGGCCGGCGTGCCGGCCGTGCGCGAGCGCCGCCGGATCACGCAGAAAAAGATCATCCGTTTCTGCTCGGGACGATCCTTGCGTGCGCGCCGGCGGGCGCCGCGCCGCTTACGATCCGTTCATCCGACACCTACGGAGCCCGTCATGCCTCATTCCTGCCCGCAACGCGCGGCGTTCATCGCGCGTTCGCCGTCCACCGTTCGCCCTTCATCCGGCCCCGACGTCCGCAATACACGCACCGCCATCGCCGCGTGGTGCCTGCGCGTGGTCGGCTGGTACCGGCTCGAACGGCTGCTCGCATCGATTCCCGACAGCAACGACGATTTCGGGCTCGCCTGACCGCCGGTCGCGCCTACTTGCGTCGCCGCTCGTGCGACGCCACCGTCGCGCCGTCGATCACCGGCGCACCCTGCTTGATCAGGAAGTCGCGGAACAGCCCCGTCACTTGCGAGATCCGCCGGTCGGCGAGCGTCACCACATACCATTCGCGTTCGATCGGATTGCCGGGAAACGGCAGTTGGCCGAGCAGCCCCGTTCGCAATTCAAGTGCACACGCGTGCAACGACAGGAACGCGACGCCGAGGCCCGCTTCGGCCATCTGCTTGATCGCCTCGTTGCTCGACAGTTCGGAACCCACATGAAAGCGATGGCCCGCGTTCTTGAACAGGCTCTCGACGGTCGAGCGCGTGCCCGCGCCGCGCTCGCGCACGAGCAGGTGCGCGGATTCGAGATCCTTCAGCGCGACGCGCTTGCGCTGCATCAGCGGATGGCCGGGCGCCGCGACGAACACCATCGGATGCTTCGCGAACTCGACCGCGTGCGTGCGCAGTTCCTTCGGCGCGCTGCCCATCACCGCGAGATCGATTTCATGCGTCGCGAGCATGCGGATGATGTCGTCGCGGTTGCCGACCTTGAAATACGTCTTCACGTGCGGACGCGTCGCGGTGAATTTGACGAGCAGCGGCGGGATCAGGTATTCGGCCGTCGTGATCGCGCCGATCCGCAGCGTGCCGCCGAGATCGCCCGTCAGCGCGGCCACTTCGTCGCCGGCCTCGCTCCACAGATGCAGGATCTCGCGCGCGTAGCGCGCCACGATCTCGCCGGCCGCCGTCAGCTGCACGCCACGCCCCACCCGCTGCAGCAACGCGGCGCCCACGGCCTCCTCGAGCAGGCGAACCTGCAGCGACACGGCCGGCTGCGTCAGGTTCAGCTCCTCGGCCGCGCGCGACACGCTGCCGAGCCGCGCGATCATGTCCAGCGCCTTCAGCTGCCGGAACGTCGCGGTCTTTCCTATAAGTGAATACATATGAGTCGCTTATAAACATTAAATTGTTCGAGTGGGTTCGAAACTATATCGTCGGTTCTTGAGCAATGTCATCCGAATCGTCATTCAGCGGGAGCCCAACATGGACAACACCACGCCCACCCTTGCAACGGACCGCGCACCGCGCGTTCCGCGCATCGTGATCATCGGCGGCGGCGCCGGCGGCCTGCAGCTCGCGACGCGTCTCGGCGATACGGTCGGACGCCGCGGGCAGGCCGACGTCGTGCTCGTCGACCGTTATCCGACGCACTTCTGGAAGCCGCTGCTGCACGAAGCCGCATCGGGCCATCGCGATCCGGCCTCCCACACGATCGAATACGCGGCGCAGGCGAAGCGTCACGGCTTCCGTTTCGTGCAGGGCGCGCTGCGGCGGGTCGACCGCGCGGCCCGCACGGCGACGATCGCGGCCGTGCGGGATGCGGACGGCACGGAAATCCTGCCGCAGCGGGAACTCGACTATGACGATCTCGTGCTGGCGGTCGGCAGCGTGACGAATTTCTTCAATGTGCCGGGCGCCGAGCGTCATGCGCTGCCGCTCGAAAACCTCGACCAGGCCGAGGATTTCCGCCGCAAGTTCCTCGCTGCGTGCACGAAGGCGAATCACCTGGCCGAGCAGCAGCCCGCGCGGCGGGGCGCGCCGATCTGCATCAACGTGATCGGTGCGGGCGCGACGGGCGTCGAGCTGGCCGCCGCGCTGCGGCACGCGATCCAGCAACTGACCACGTACCGCTTCAAGGCGCTGGTGTCCGCACGCGACGTGCACATCCGGCTGATCGAAGGCGGCCCGCGCATCCTGCCGGCGCTCGACGAACGGCTGTCCGGCAAGATGCACGCGCAGCTTCGCGCGCTGAACGTCGACGTGCTGACCGATACGCGCGTGGCGGAAGTCGGCGCGGATGCCGTGACGACCGCGGCGGGCGAACGGCTCGCGAGCGACATCACGATCTGGGCGGCCGGCGTCGCCGGCCCCGCGATGCTGCGGGACATCGGCGACATCGCGCTGAACCGCTCGAACCAGGTGATCGTGACCGACACGCTGCAGACGCCCGACGATCCGCACGTGTATGCGTTCGGCGATTGCGCCGCGTGCCCGTCGACTGGTGCCGGCGGATTCCTGCCGCCACGCGCGCAGGTCGCGCACCAGCAGGCCGTGTATCTGGTCAACGCGTTCGCGCGCCGCGTCGCCGGCAAGCCGGTGGCCGGCTTCACGTTCCGCGATGCGGGCACGGTCGTGTCGCTCGGGCATGCGGGTGCGGTGTACCAGGCGGACATCGGCGTGCGCTCGCGCTCGCTGATCGTCGACGGGCTGGCGGCGATCGGGCTGTACAAGTTCCTGTATCGCAAGCACCTGTTCAGCGTGGTCGGCGTGAAGCGCGCGCTGTTCCAGTCGCTGAGCCACTGGCTGCAAAGCCGTAACCAGCCGTCGATCAAGCTGCACTGATCGCGCCTGTTCGCGCGCACCCTCGCAACGCGGCATATCGGGCGGGCATCGCTCGATATGCCGTTTCCTTATATGCATATGCGTGATGCATCCAGAATGTGCGCCATGCTGGTGCATCACATTGAAGGCCGTCGATGCGCTGCCATTCGCGCGGAAAATGCCGTGCGACACGTGTCCCGCGCCCGCTCTGGCTTGCCACCCCATTCATTAGTCAAATCGTATGAGTCGGCTAAAAATATTAATTGGTCGCATTTTCCGGATCGACGCTAAGGTGTGTGGCATTCCCGTCGGCGAACGGATCATCACGTTTCTGAAAAGGAATCACCGTGGTCATCGAAGCCATCGTCACCCGTCTCGACGCAGCATTCGCGCAGATCGAAGCAACACCGGATTCGCGCGAATCGCGCCATCAGCGCGACGCGATCATCCAGTGGCTCGACCGGGCATCGGAAGAAGGATATCGACTCGGTCTCGTCACGACGCTGCCGGCCGCACGGCTCAGCGACATGTTCGAAGGCCAGTTCGGCCGCGCGAACCTCGACCGCTTCTCGGTCGTCGTCACGGATTCTGATCAACAGGACTCCGGATCAAATCAACATCCGTTCGATGTCGCGTTGCAAGCGCTCGGCGTGCCGCCGGAGCGCGCGGTCGGGATCGCGAGCAGCGAACCGGAACGCCGCGAAGTCGAACATTTCGGCCTGTCGCGCTGCGTGAACATCACCGATACGGTGCGCTCGATCGCATCGGCCGGGCTGCACTGAACGCCCGCCCCCGGGCCGGCCGCAGCCGGCCATCATCGTCGATCCGGCGGCAATCCGACGATTGTCCGACCGCATCCTGACATTCTGCTGTCAAAGTCGCTTGCAACACTCCGGGGCTCGACCACATTGCCCCGGAGACGGTACGACGCGCATGCGCATCGTGCCGTCCGTTGCCCGCCACGATGACACGCCCGACCCGCACCGCCGCCGCCCTCACGATCGCCTGTCTGTTGCTCGCCGCCTGCGGCGGGGATGATGACCCGACGCCGCCCGCCACGTCGGTCGACAACAACGGCACGGCGCCCGCACCGCAACCGCAACCTCAGCCCACGCCTGACCCTGCGCCCGCGACCTACTACCAGACGAAGACGCCGTACCGCCCGCAGCAGGACGCCGCGACCTACGAAGCGCCGCCGGCCGACTACGCGCCGGTCTACACCGAACTCGTCGCACGGCACGGCTCGCGCGGGCTGTCGGGCTTCAAGTACGACGGCGCGATCTACGCGATGCTGGTCAAGGCCGAGGCCGACGGCGCGCTGACCGCGCTGGGCGCGCAACTCAAGGCCGACACGTACGCGATGATGAAGGCCAATGCGCTGCTCGGCTACGGCGTGCAGGGCATCTCGACACCCGGGTACGGCAACCTCACGCAAACCGGCATCCGCGAACATCAGCAACTCGCCGCGCGTCTCGCGCAGCGGCTGCCTGCGCTGTTCGCCGCGGGCAACCGGCAGGTGGTCGTCGTCAACTCGGGCCAGGATCGCGCGGTCGACAGTTCGACATATTTCTCGGCGGCGCTCGTTGCCGCGCAGCCGGCACTGGCGCCGGCCATCACGCTGCCGGCCGCACCGGCCGGCTATCCGGCGAACGCACCGGTCGCGCAGCCGGCCGGCACCAATCGCTTCCTGCTGTATTTCCACTCGCTGAAGCCGGCCACCGATCTCGTGACCGACACGAGCGATCCGTACTACGCGACCTATCAGGCGAGCCAGGCATACCAGGCCTATGCAAACGACGCGACGGTGGCCGCGAAGCTGAAGGCGATCAAGGCCGCGCCCCAAGCGGCCGACGTCGCGCGAACGGTGCTGACCGCGCTCGTGTCGCCGGCCTTCATCGCGAAGCTCGGCACCGACGGCTACACGTTCGCGAACACCGGCACCTATGCGTTTACATCGACGGACGGCAAGTTCACCAACACGCTGAAGGGCGACGGCAAGACGAAGATCGCGACGGCCGTCGATGCGGTGAACGTGCTGTACAACCTGCTGCAGGTTGCGCCGGCCATGACCGCGGAAACCGGCGGCGTCACGATGGAGAAATACATCGGTGCCGAGCAGGCGCAGTATCTCGCGTACCTGCAGGACGCCGAGGACTACTACCAGAAAGGGCCCGGCATCCAGGAAGCGAACCCGGTGACGTACCGGATGGCGAAGGTGCTGCAGGACGATTTCTTCGGTGAAGTCGATGCGATCGCGCGCGGCGACCTGACGCATGCCGCGAAGCTGCGCTTCACGCACGCGGAGATCGTGATTCCGTTCGCGTCGATCATGAACCTGAAGAACGTGTTCGTGCCGACGCCGCAAGCGCAGACGTACACGTACGCGAACAACCCGTGGCGCGGCGACCAGGTGTCGCCGATGGCCGCGAACATGCAATGGGATGTTTATCGCAACGGGACGCGGCTCATCGTGAAGATGCTGTACAACGAGCGCGAAACGGATTTCCAGGCCGCGTGCGACGGCGCGAAGATCGCGCCAACCAGCCACTTCTACGACTACGCGGGGCTGAAGCAGTGTTACGGGTATCAGTGACGCATGGTGACGACAACGTATGCCGGATGCGCGATGCATCACGTCGACGACGTCCGCCCTTGTCCTTCATGCCCGCAATCACCGTCGACAATCTCGAATATCGCGGCCAATTAAAATATCTGATTGCGACCTATCAAGTTTTATCATCTCTGGTCGTTACTATGAATTTCGACCAGGGATGGCATGAATTCAATCATTACGCGCTCGTTTGGCGGACTCACTCGCCCCTACTATATTCGTAACTTTCTTTTCAGCTTGATCTTCCCCACGGTTTTCATCTTCATTTCCAGCTTCGGGAAAGAAAGCCTTCCCGGAGGATTGCTCGCGCTTGTATTGATTTTCATGGCGGTGAGTTGCCTCCTCTACCCTTATTCCCGATTTGTCTACGAAAGCGTCGTGAACTACATCGTTGGACGCAATATGTTCTTTGTCAATGCAGCATTGATGCTGGTTGTCAAGTTCATGACCATGTTCCTGTGTTGGTATCTAGCCATTTTCATCGCACCGCTCGGCCTGGCATACCTTTTCTTCCGTCATCGCCCGACAGGCGCCAACTGAAAAACCGGCCCCGCGCGGTCAAGTACCGCGCTCGGTCATGTCCGCCCGACTCGCCCCTTCCCCCCCTTTCCGCTCGACGCTCCACGTATGGATCGGCCGATGCCCGGGCCGCTCCCACTCGGGCGGCATCCACAGATGCTTCAAGCGCTGCAGAACCGGCCCGGGTGCGAGCACATCGCGCCACATGTCGACGAATTCGTGCACGTTCAGAACAAGAAAGTTGTACGAACGAATCTGCTGCGTGATGCCGTAGTCGACCGGCTCCGTTTCCTCGACATAGGTGCCGAACATCCGGTCGAAGATGATCAGCACGCCGCCGTAGTTGCGGTCGATGTACCGCGGATTGCGGCCATGATGCGCGCGATGGTTCGACGGCGTGTCGAACACGTACTCGAACCAGCGCGGCAGCCGGCCGATCGCTTCGGTATGCACGAAATACTGGTACGCGAGATCGACGGCAAGCAGGAACAGCACGACGGCGGGCGGAATGCCGAGCCACACCGGCGGCAGATAGAACAGGAACACGCCGACGAACGCGTTCAGCAGTGACTGGCGCATCGCCGTCGTGAAGTTCATCACCTCGCCGCTGTGATGCGGCACGTGTGCGGCCCAGAACCAGCGCACGCGGTGCGACGTGCGATGAAACCAGTAGTAGCAGAACTCGACGACGACGAAGATCGGCACGATCGTGAAGCCGTTCACCGGCACGTCGAACAGCCGGTGTCGATAGACCCACGCGAAGATCGCACCGCTCAACAGCAATCCCGTCACGGTCTCGGCCACCTGATAACCGGCGCCGAGCGACAGGTTCGCGACGATCTCCTTCCAGGAAAACGGTTCGCGGCGGCCGCGCCGGGTCATTACCGCGTACTCGACCGCGAAGGCGATCAGGAACACCGGCGTCATGCCGATCAGCAGCACCTGCTTCCAGTCCACGTCGTTACCCAGGAACGCATGGAGCCACGTCATCAACTCGGTCGGCATGTCGGCAGCCTCGATCGGGAACTGCCGCGCAGTATGGTCGCGCACGGGTCGGCCCGCGTTGACACTTGCCGACGATTACTTGACACTTTCCGCCATGCCCGCCGCCTCCCCGCTCGCGACCCAGCGCATCTATTACTCGAGCACGTACGTGCGGCTGCTGTTCGACTATCTGTCCGGGCAGGGCAAGGATGCGGCGCGCGTGCTCGGCGAGGCACGGCCACCCGAGGACGACCGCGGGCTGACGCTGTACGCGAGCGCGCATTGGCGGCGTCTGCTCGAACGCGCGGCCGATGCGCTCGACGATCCGCTGCTCGGCCTGCACGTCGGCCAGCGGATCACGCCCGCGCATCTCGGCGCGCTCGGCTATGCGCTGCATGCGTGCCGCGACGCCGGCGCGGCGCTCGCGCGCTGGCAGCAATACGAACACCTGATCGCGAACGTCGCGCGCATGGAAGTGCGCGTCGAGGCAACGTCAGTGGCGATCGAATGGCACGATGCACCGGAACCACTCGGCCCGCTCGTCGACGAAGTCGCGCTGACCGCCATCGTGCAATTTGCGCGCAATATCACCGGCACGCGCACCGGGCCCGACGAAGTCTGCTTCGTGCATCCGTCGCCCGGCGACGAACAGCCGTACCGCGACTACTTCGGCTGCCCGGTTCGGTTCGGCCAGCCGGTGAACCGGCTCGCGTTCCCGTTGCGCTTGCTCACGCAGCCGCTGCAGCGGCCCGACGACGCGCTGCGGCAGATGATGGAGCGCCAGGCGAGCGCGCTGCTCGCGGAACTGCGGCAGACGGACGATCTCGAACAGTCGGTGCGCGAGGCCGTCGCGCGTTTGCTGACGCAGGGTGAAGTGAGCATCGAGCAGATCGCGTCGGATCTGCATGTGTCGTCCCGCACGCTGCATCGCCGGCTGGCCGGGCTCGGGCTGAACTTCCGGCGCCTGCGCGAGGATACGCGGCGGCGGCTCGCGATCGATCATCTGAACGATCCGCGGCTCACGCTCGCCGAAGTGGCCTGGTTGCTCGGCTATTCCGAACACAGCGCGTTTACACGCGCCTTTCGGCGCTGGACCGGGGAATCGCCGCAGCAGTGGCGCAGCCGTCAGCCGGCGCGGGCAGCCAGCGTCGCGCGCGGCTGAGCGGCTGTTGGGGCGGGTGCACGCATCGCGCGCGGACGAACTCGCATCGGCTCGCGTGGTCGAACCCGCATCGCCGGAGAACCCTCATGAAACGCGTCGCCCTTGCCGCCGCCCTGACCCTGTTTGCCGCCTTCAACGCGCCGGCCATCGCCGGTGCATCCTCCGGCGCTGTCGCGCCGGTTCCGGCTCAGGCCCACGCGAAAAATTGCGTGCCGTCGCGGGATGCCGCGCCAGGCGCCCGTTCGCCGTCCGGCGCACCGCCGATCCGCGTATGCGTCGGCGACGCCGACACGCAACTGAACCTGCCGTGGTTCCTGACCGACGTGCTCACCGCGGTGGACACGCATCAGTCGCCAAGCGGCCTGCTCCACAAGATGCGCAACGACTTCTGAAGCGCAGCCGCACTCCATCGTTCATGGCCCGTCGGCGCGCTTCAGCACCTCGATGAACGTGCCGACGATGCCGGCCCACATGGCAGGATCGGCAATACGCTCCAGCAGCACCCGCAATGCCCGTCGTTCTTCGTTCGACAGCACGCCGTGCGTGCCGCGGATGCTGTCGTAGCGCGGCGTGCCGCGCGACGCGAGTGCGCGATCGAGCGAGTAGTCGCGCGCCTGTCCATCCACTGCAATCCTGATCCACAGCGAACCGCCGTCCGCCACGGCGGCGCCATCGGTCACGATGACCGTGGGTCCGGCATTTTCTTCCATCGTCACGCTCCGGTTTGAGGCCCTGGCAGAAGTCTGCCGCCGGCCGCGCCACATGGAAATGTTTCTTTTTGAGACACAATCACAAAACCACATCAATATTTAAACAACAATATTTCGTAATATCGCGCCGCGTCTTATACTTGCCGCGCACCATCCTCGTGCCAAGAGACGGTGTTTTTTGTCCCGGCTGCACACACTGTGCGGCCGGGGCTTTTTTCGGTACGCTGCGTCGATATACATGCTCAATGCGCGCATGTTATTGAGGAATGCTGCCAGATGAAGGGTCGATCGCGACAGGCCGAGCCGATGCCGTCGCGCCGGCCGAATTGACCGGCGTCCCGAAACCGGCGCGCGAGCCGCATGGCCCGAATCGGGCATGCGGGATGCGCGCCGTTGGCGCATCGACCGGTTCGACTTGCCACGCCATGCGTACAACACCAAAGGCAACCGCGGGACTGTGGGCGCTCGCGCCCGGCTCGAAGCCCCTTTTCCATCGCCGCGGCGCGTGGCCGCGCGTCGTGTTTTTCGCCGCCGTGATCATTTGCGTGCTCGTGCCCGCGTTCGCGATCGTGCTGGCCGACCGCTACGCGCGCGATGCCGTCACCGCGCATGAACGCGTCGTGGCAAACGACATCGTGGCTTCCGTGGACCGCATTCTGGACGGCGTGCGCCTTCGACACGCGGACGAGCTGACCGCACTGGTCGGGCGGCCGTGCGCGACGGTGTTCCGGACACTCGCCGAAGTGGGCACTCGCCTGCGCTATCTGCGGGCGGTCGCGCTGGCAAACGACGGGCGCGTGATGTGTTCGTCGGCGCTCGGCTCGATCGACCTGCCGCTCGCCGCATATGCGCGCGAACCCGAACCGGGATCGATGATCGTCACGCTGCTGCGCCAGACGCCGTTCCAGCATGGCATTCCGGTACTGTCCGCGTTCCGCGCGACCGCGCGCGGCGCGGGCGTCCTGTACCTGATCGAAGGCGACTACGTCGCCGACGCGCTGAACCACGGCACCGGCGATGGCGCGGAAACGGCCACGCTGTCGATCGCGGGTTCGGGCCGTCTCGATCAGCACGGCAAGTTCGCGCCGGAAACGGCGGCCGGCCCCGCCGGCGGCAGCACGATGGCGTCGCAGCGCTGGCCGTTCACGGTGTCGGTCATCGCCTCGGCGCGCTACGCGGCACAGGTGCAGCGCCACTACCGGCTGATCTGCGCGACGATCGTGCTGCTGGCCGACAGCCTCGTGATGGCCGCTTACCTGCTCACGATGGCCCCGCGGCGGCTGTTGCTGAAAGCGGTGCGCCACGCGCTCAGGCGCAACGAATTCCATGTCGTGTACCAGCCGATCGTCGACGTGCAGACGCGCAGGACGGTCGGCGTCGAAGCGTTGCTGCGCTGGCACCATCCGAAGTGGGGGGCCATCAGCCCGGCCGCCTTCATCCCGCAGGTGGAATCCAGCACCGTGCTGCCGAAGGTCACCGAATTCGTGCTGCGCACGGCCGTGTCCGAACTGACCGCGCTGACACCGTCCGCGCCGCTGCGCATCGCCGTGAACGTTGCGCCGCAGGATCTCGAGCGCGGGCGGTTCGTGGCCGTCGTCGAGGAGGCGATCCGCGCGCTGCCGCCCGGCTTCACGCTGGTGCTCGAAGTCACCGAACGCATCCTGCTGGAGAAGAACGCGCGAACCACCGAGATTTTCCAGACGCTGCGCTCGAAAGGCGCGAAGTTCGCGATCGACGATTTCGGCACGCATCACAGCAATCTCGACATGCTGTCGCGCTTTCCGTTCGACTACGTGAAGATCGATCGGCAGTTCATCTCGCAACTGGACGGCGGCAGCGCGAGGCTGATCGAGGGGATCGCGGCCGTCGCGCATCACTACGGCCTGAAGATCATCGCGGAAGGCGTGGAGACGGAAGCGCAGCATCGCGCGCTGCATGCGGTCGGGATCCAGTATGCGCAGGGATATCTCTACCAGCGGCCGCTGCGCGCGGAGAACCTGAAGCGCGATTTCGCATGGGCGCCGGTGTAGCGGCGCCGCCGACGGCGACTACTGCGCGCCGTATCGACCGTCGAGGCGCACGCGGCCCTGCTCGACCCATCCTTCGAAGTCGTCGCCGGTCTTGCCGTTCACGTACATGATGTTGTACCAGCGCCCGTGCGACTTGTAGACGGTCACCGAATCGCCGGGAACGATGAAGGTCTGCTTCGTCATGCAGTGCGCGTCGGGCGCCGAGTAGAAATACGCGCGCCCCGTGCCGATCACCGTACCCGACGCCGGCGGCCGGAAGTTGTCGTCCGGGCCGCTCGTGGCCGCATCGAGCTGCCCGCAATCGACCGCGCGCGTCGCGTGCGCGCCGCTCGCAGCCAGGCTCGCGCCGAGCACCAGCATCGCGATGCCCATGCGCATCGTCATTTTCATCTGCATGATCAAGTTCTGTATGCCGTATGGTTGTTTCGGCGTGCCGGTTCGCGCCCGGCACACGCTCAATCCTGCGCGATGGTCGTCGCTTCGACGCCTACCGCTTCCGGATGATGCCCGAGCCGGGCGGAAATCGCCTGCCCGGCCTCCTTCAGCAACGCGACGTAATGCGCCTTCGTGTCCGCGCCGCACCGCATCGCCGGGAACGACAGCGACAACCCCGCGATCACGCGACCGAAACGGTCGAACACCGGCACCGCGAGACACAGCAGGCCGTCTTCCTGCTCCTCGTTGTCCTCGCCGTAGCCCTGCTGCCGCACGTGCGGCAGGATGCTCATCACCGCATCCGCCGACGCCAGCGTCTTCGCGGTCGACTTCCTGAACTCGATGCCGGCCAGCACCGCACGCGCGTCGCCGGGCGTCATCCATGCGAGCAGCACCTTGCCGATCGCGGTGCTGTACAGCGGATTGCGCCGGCCGATCCGCGACTGCATGCGCAGCCCGTAATCGGCGTCGATCTTGTGGATGTAGATGATCGCGTCCTCGTCGAACGCGCCGAGATGCACGGCTTCGCGCGTCAGTTGCCCGATGCGGCGCATCTCGAGATCGGCCTCGCGCACGAGGTCCACGCTTTCCAGCGCCTTGCTGCCGAGCTCGAACAGCCGGATCGTCAGCCGGTAGCGGTCGGTCTCGCCTTCCTGCGCGACGTAGCCGAGCGTCTTGAGGGTCTGCAGGAAGCGATGCACCGTCGTCTTCGACATGCCGAGCTGGTGCGACAGTTCGCTGATGCCGATCTCGCGGCGCTCGCCGAGCGCGGCGAGGATCGTGAAGACCTTGCCGACCGCGGCGACCGAATCGGGCTTCTCGACGCTGCCTGCCGCCGACAGGTCGGCCCCCGGTTGGCCGCCACCGGTTTCCTGGTTCGCCTGATCGCGCTTGCGCTGCCTGGGCGTTGCTGTCATGTCCGTGAATCCGTGAGATGCGAATCGGGAGAGCATAACGCGTTCATCGCGCGAGCCGGTCAGCGCGCGAGCCAACCGCCGTCGACGGCCAGCGTATGGCCGTGCACGTAGTCCGACGCGCGCGACGCGAGAAACACCGCCGCGCCGGCGAGATCGTCCGGCACGCCCCAGCGGCCGGCCGGGATGCGGCCGAGGATTTCGTCGCTGCGCCGGCTGTCCTCGCGCAACTGCGCGGTGTTGTCGGTCTCCATGTAGCCGGGCGCGATCGCGTTCACGTTGATGCCGCGCACGGCCCATTCGTTCGCGAGCAGCCGCGTGAGGCCGAGCACGCCGCTTTTCGACGCCGTGTACGACGGCACGCGAATGCCGCCCTGGAACGACAGCATCGACGCGACGTTCACGATCTTGCCGCCGCGCCCCTGCCGCACCATCTGCCGCGCGACGGCCTGCGACAGGAAGAACACGCTCTTCAGGTTCACGTCGATCACGGCGTCCCAGTCGGCTTCGGTGAACGCGAGCGCATCGCAGCGGCGAATCATGCCCGCGTTGTTGACGAGGATGTCGACGTGGCCGAACGCATCGACCGCATCCTCGACGATCCGCTCGACCGGCTCGAGCGTCGACAGATCCGCGCGCACGTCGACGAAGCGCCGCCCGGCGGCCGCGACGCGCGCCGACGTTGCATCGGATGACGAACGATTCGCACCGACGATGTCGCACCCGGCCGACGCGAGCGCGACGGCCATCGCCGCGCCGAGCCCCGTGTTGCAGCCGGTGACGATCGCGACCTTGCCGGTGAGGTCGAACAGGCGGGCGAGCGCGGCATGCGCGCCGGCGGCGGGAAGATCGGGGGTTTCGCGTTTCATGATGTCAGCGCAGGTCGGCGACGGCGATGTGGTCCATGTCCTTGAACACCTGGTTCTCGCCGGCCATCCCCCAGATGAACGTGTATGCCTGCGTGCCGACGCCGGAATGAATCGACCAGCTCGGCGAAATCACGGCCTGCTCGTTGTGCACCACCACGTGACGCGTCTCCCGCGGTTCGCCGAGCAGATGGAACACGGCCGCGTCGGCGGCGAGATTGAAGTAGAAATACACCTCCATCCGCCGCTCGTGCGTGTGACACGGCATCGTGTTCCACAGGCTGCCGGGCTCGAGTTTCGTCATCCCCATCGACAACTGGCAGGTCGGCAATACGTCGGGCACGATGAACTTGTAGATCGTGCGACGGTTGCTCGTAGCCGCGTCGCCGAGCGTTTCGGGCGATGCCTGCGCGAGCGTGATCGTGCGGGTCGGATAGGCCGTGTGCGCGGGCGCGCAGTTCAGGTAGAACTTCGCCGGTCGCGCGTGATCGTCGCTGCCGAACACGACACCCTGCCCGCCTTGCCCGATATAGATCGCCTCTTCGGTGCCCACCGCATGACGCTGCCCGTCGACCTCGACCCAGCCCGGCCCGCCGATGTTGATCGCCCCGAGTTCGCGCCGCGCCAGCAGATGGCTCACGCCCATCGCGGCGCCGAGCGACGCCGGCACCTCGACCGGCCGCGTGGCCGGCCACGCGCCGCCGACGATGATGCGGTCGATATGGCTGTAGGTGAGCGACAGCGCGTCCGGCGCGAACACGTTCTCCACCAGGAAATGCCGGCGCAGGCCGGCCGTGTCGAGCGCCTTCGCGTGTTCGCTGTGTATGCCCTGTCGCACGTCCATGCCGGTTCTCCGTTGGGGAATGGGCAGGCCGCCGGCACCGTCGCCGCCGCTCGCCCTGATGAAGATTGAAGCACACATTTATCAAATTCAGAACGTCGATCCGGATTTTCGATCCAGCTTCGTCGGTCGATCAATTCCTTTGCTGCCATAGCCATCGCGTCTTACGGGTATACGACTACCACTGAAATTAACAAAAACGGACCATCGTTCCGAATCCTGTCCTATAGTCAGTCAGCAGACATCATTCGACAACGGGACGCATCGACGTCCACGGAGGAGACGTGAAGCTGAAACAGGCCATCGACCGCATTCCGGGCGGGCTCATGCTGGTCCCGATGCTGCTGGGTGCGTGCGTGCATACGTTCGCCCCGAACGCCGGCAAGTACTTCGGCTCGTTCACCAACGGCCTGATCGCCGGCACGGTGCCGATCCTCGCCGTCTGGTTCTTCTGCATGGGCGCGACGATCAACCTGCGCGCGACGGGCGTCGTGTTGCGCAAATCGGGCACGCTGCTCGCGACCAAGATCGTGGTCGCGTGGCTCGCGACGCTGATTGCCGCGCAGTTCATCCCCGACGACGGCATCCGCACGGGCCTGTTCGCGGGCCTGTCGCTGCTCGCGATCACGACGTCGATGGACATGACCAACGGCGGCCTCTATGCGGCCGTGATGCAGCAGTACGGCAGCAAGGAAGAAGCCGGCGCGTTCGTGCTGATGTCGATCGAATCGGGGCCGCTCGTCAGCATGCTGATTCTCGGCGCGGCGGGCGTCGCGGTGTTCGAGACGCGGCTCTTCGTCGGCGCGGTGCTGCCGTTCCTGATCGGCTTCACGCTCGGCAACCTCGATGAAGACCTGCGCGAGTTGTTCGGGCGCTGCGTGCATCCGCTGATTCCGTTCTTCGGCTTCGCGCTCGGCAACGGCATCGATCTGAACGTGATTGCGAAGAGCGGGCTGCCGGGTATCGCACTCGGGCTCGCGGTGATCGTCGTGACGGGCGTGCCGTTGATTCTGGCGGACAAGTTCGTGGGCGGCGGCAACGGGACGGCCGGACTTGCCGCGTCGTCGACGGCCGGCGCCGCGGTCGCGAACCCGGCGATCATCGGCGAGATGATTCCGAAGTTCAAACCGATGGTGCCGGCGGCGACGGCGATCGTCGCGACCGCGTGCCTCGTGACGGCGATCCTCGTGCCGATTCTGACGGCGATGTGGGCGAAGCGGGCGGCAAGGGTGTCAGGGGTGCCGGTGAGGGTCGCCGCGCGGGTCGGGAATGGCGGGGCGATCGAGCATGAGGGGCATGTCTGAGGAGGGACAGCGATCGTCCAGTGATTCGCCGCCGTGCCACGCGTCGGCGAATCGCCCTCCCCGCCTTCGGCTTCTACGACGACGGCATTCCCTCGGACGTTTCCGCCGTGTCGCGGCTCACGGGAGCGTAGAACACGCGGCACCGCACCCGGTAAACCACACAGGCGCCGCCGAGGGTCAAGATCGCCATCGTGATCGGCAACACGCGCATGCCGATGTGGACTCCGGGATCAATCAGTCGTCAGGTGCGCGATGCCGGTTAGCCGGGCGGGTGGTCGACGGACGGCGATGCGTCGTCCTGGTGAAAAGGTGCTGCGTATCGTCAATCTGGTCGGTTCGGGTGTCGTGCAACCTGCGCCGTCTTGCGGGCAGGGTTGGCAGTCCGCGCGCGCGTAGCATTCTCGCTCTTCGAGCACGCGGCCAGCAGGCACGAAACAAGCAAGGCGATAGACGTTCTACACATGATCAATCGAGCCTGCTGCGCGTGGCCGCAATCGAACGAGCGGGTTGGGCACGCAGCCTTGATGCATGAACCGGTCAAGCCTGATCAAGGTACGCAACGAGTTCCCACGCAACTTGTTCAACGTGCTGGCGCGTCCCCATCATGCTGTCGAGCACCGCCAGCTTTCTCGGTTCATGCACGACGACAGACGGCAGCGCGTCGCCCTTGAGGAATCGACGCTGCGTATCGCCAAACTGACCCGCACCGAGTTTCGCGCACCATACGCCGTCTTCCGGGCAGGTCTGGCCCGTGTGAGCAACCGTACCCAATGGCAGGCGGGATGCGACGTTTTCCGGTTGCTCGGCCTGCGAAGTCTTGTCCGCGGATCCTGGGAGCGGTAATCCTGTCGCGGGATCGAGATGTTTGGCTTTCGCCATCTCGTTGATGAACTCGTCTGAAGGCTTCTGCGGTGGCGTCGCTGCGTCTTGTTCCTTTTGCCATTGGAACGTGCCGTCCCACGGCGGCAGTTTTGCCGGCGGCAGCGGAACAATCTTGTCGAGGTCGGGAACCTTCGGGTTACGGCTCTCGTTGCTATCGAGAAATTTGCCGATCAACCGATAACGACGCGAGCGTTCTGGATCGTGCGCGAGCGCAAGGTACGAAAGACGATTTGATGCCTCGGGGCCGTTGAATCCCTCTTCGAGTGCCAACGCAGCTTGAGCACTCCCCGCCTTCACACCTTTTTGAAAGGATAAAACGGCATCCGAATATTTTGAGTCGTTTTTAAAATTAATTCCCAAATAATTGGCAGCATCTCCGTAACCTTGATTGGTCGCACACTGCCTCATTTGACGTGCAATCTCGGGAGCTCGATCGTGTGGCGCCAGCTGCTCGGCAACATAAGTTTGTGCCTCAGGACTACCCATGTCCGCAGCCTTCCTGAAATACCGCAAGGCCATCTCGGCATCCTGCTTTACCCCATAGCCAGCTTCGAGATAGTGCCCGATGTCGTAATAGCCACCAGGAACTCCGTCATCAATTAACTTCTTTGCCAGCGCAATGGTTTCCTTTGCCCCGTCAGGGGAGTTAGCCAACCCTTGGGAAATCAGCTTCTGTGCGTTAGTGTTAGCTTTGTAGTGACCATACGCTGCAGCTATTCGATAGTAGCGGACGATTTCATCGAAATCCTTTGGACCATCGATTTTCTGCAAATAGCGACCATACTGAAACAACTGATCTGCCCGCGGATCCAAAGGCGGAAGATGTTCACTCTCGTGCACACACGTAAATGCGAGATTGGCTCGTACGGCCGACATATCGGGTAAATTCGAGTCCACTGAGTCTTCCTTGTTGGTGCAGGCGCACACTAGCAACACGACCGTATAAATTACAAGCGACTTTCTCATTTTTCAGTCTTTGTAGGTGCGTTCGTTTGACATGCGCATGAAACGAATAATCGAAGCGACGGGTGAATGCTTTCCTCCACCCTGCAGGTCGGCGTTATTGTTAAGAATCATTTCCCATTTATTAAAAGCTTGCCCTGGATCATCCTGCGCCCCCTCCTTGTTCGTATGCAGACTCCACAACTGCTGCCGTAACCTCTTGGTCACGTCACCATTCTCGTGACAGATATTGAGTTCGCTATCCGCCTCCATGCTGCGTGTGTTGATGTTGGCTGACCCCAGCGTCGTAAACACATCGTCGATCGTCATCAATTTTGCATGAACGTAGACGGGCACCCACTTGCCCGGCGGGGAATCCGGAGCCACAAGCGTACAGACATGAACCTTGAGGCCATCGTACTCCTTGTTCAGAACAGGCTGCGGCGCACTCTTCATCTGCGATGCAATGGATTCCCGTCGCTGTTTCAACTGCTCGATCCTCGCCTTCGCGTCGGCCACCCGTTTTGCCGAATCGGGCGAGTCGACGATGCCTTGCACTTCGAGAGCCCCGAGCAACGCTTGGTTCGCCTGCGACTGCTGATCCACAACCGCCGCCATCTGATCCTTCAAAGCGGTCTGACGAGCGTCCTCTTGCTCCAACGTCGCGACACCCGGAATGCTCTGCGCCTTCCCCAAGGCATTCAGCATCCGATAAGTATTGACGGTCCCGGTTCCGACTGCCTCGTCGCCCGAATTCGTGATGGCGAACAAATACAACGGGCCATGCACGGTGACGTTGCGTCCCCAACTGACGTGCTTGGCCGCGACCGCTTTGATTGCATTCGCAAGCGGCGGCCATCGGAAATATTGATTCTGGATAAAGACGTGTTGCGTGGCGTTGTTCACCGCCTGCAGATAAAGCTTCTCGATGTCGCGTCGTCCCTTCTGGGACTGTGTACGCGCGATCTGAGCCATCATCGGCGTATCACCACCCGGCGCATATCGAACCTTGAGGCGGTCCTTAAGACCGTCCCGTGCCTTGCCCAGGCCCTGGCCGGTGGCGTCGTCCCATGCCTGGCAAAAGTTCGCATTCAGATACTGCAATACCGGACCGGTCACATAGCTGGAGATGTCCTGCCATGGGCTTGGACCATTACGCCCGGTCGAAGGGGTCTTTGGCTTGTAACTGTGATCATCCGTATCCCAGTACTGATCGAGCATGTTGTGCCCCATCACGAAACCAACGGCATTCTCCGGGTCCTCATAATCGACAAGCACCATCTTTTGGTGGTGCGTCGGAATTCCAGCACCCATGCCAACACTGTTCATCGCCTTGGTTTGGAGGTCACGATCCTTGTCTTTCCCATGCCAGAACGTGCGCCATGCAATCTCTGCCCGATTGGCGGGACTGAAGCCCCGAGTCGCGAAGTCAATATTCTTTAGTGCGTGGTCTTTGTAGTACTGGGCACGCGCTTTTTCGTAGGCGACTTTCGCCAGGGGATTCAGGGGTGACAGCAGCGAAGTGCTTGTTACGTTATTCAAGTCGGCGCGCCAATACCATTCCACGTCGAACTTCCTTTCTTCGTCGGTTTGATAGTCACGGGACAACATCGAACTCCGACGATAGGTATCGTCCGATATATGTTGCTTCAACCCGGTTACCAGGTCGTAGCCCGGCATGTTGTTCTCGCCAAATTCGGTGAGGTACAACGGATCGCGCCAACACAGCAATCGGACTTTGACGCCTTTCTGCCCCTTCTGCTCAAGCAATTCTCCGATCCGAAGCGAGTGACCGTCGCGCTTGAAATACATGGACGGCTGAAATCCCCAGCAAATGATGTCGATGGTGTGCTGGGCTTTCATCAGCACATCATAGAGCGTCCCAAACGCTTCTTTGCCGTTTACCAAGGGCCTGAATGTCGCCTGCTTCGCGGCGTATTCAGTAAATTGCAGAAACCATGGCAGCGTCGCCGTCGCGTTCGACGTGTGATTCAGCGCCAGCGGCGTAGTGAAGGTATTGTTCGGCGTTGCCATGAGCTATGCGTCCGAAGAAGGATTGAGCAGATCGTTGTACTGTTGTCGGTGGACAGCCCGATCGGGCGCGACTTCGTCGTCAGGCGAACTCTCGAGGAACTGAAACCCCTGATTCGCAAGTTTCCCGTTCTCGGCATCCCGATACTCACCCGGCACCGGAATCTCGTGCTTCACCCCGTTCGCCATCTCCAGCGTGTACTTCTGCGTGGTGACCTGATGATCGATCGGCAACTGCCCGGTCTTGTCGAACACCCCTTGCTTGACCAGCGCCCCGTCCGCGTAAAGCTTGTACGGCATGCCGACCGGAACGACACGGGTCGCGGACGGCGAGGCCATGGTATTCAGCATCAGCCGCCGCGTCGGCAAATCCTTGAACGCGGGATGGGTCACATCCATCCGCGCAGGGCCGCTGAACGCATGCTGCGCGCCCTTGATGTCGATCTTTCCCGGCGCATGAATCTCGATGTCGCCCCCTTTGAGCCGAATGTACGCACCGCCCGACGTCAACAGGATTTCCTGCTGCGCCGATGCCTGGACCTTCTCGGTCACGGAGGCCAGCAACAACGACTTCTGCGCGGTCACTTCGATATTGTCCGCATGAGTCTGAACCTCGATCTTCCCCTTCGCGGCAAACAGCTTCATCCCGGCATTCTGCACGAACAGGCTCAGTTTCTCCGTAATGCTGGCGACCAGCGATTTGCCGGTCGCCACGTGCGTGCTTTGCCCGCTGACGATATTGACGTGCTGATCCGCCGCAACGTGCGTCGACTTCTGCGTCGACAGGCCGATGCCGGCAGGCGCAGCCATGAGGATCACCGGCTGCTTGAACGCACTGGCGTCGCCCGTCCCTCCGCCGGCCGTCACACCGCCACCGCCCGTCGCACCCGATTCGCTGTGCTGCGTCGCATCCGCGAAGGCCTTGAAGGTGTCGTGGCCATCCTTCAGGCTTTCCGCCTTCGACGTTTCGCTTGCCTGCGACAAGCCATCGAGGATATTCGCGGAGCCGTTCAATTGACGCGTCGCCAGGCTGGCATCGAGTGGCTGGCCAGCCACCGGGTGCGTCGTCACGAACAGTCCTCGCCCGGCCCGCAGCGCGCCATAGGCTTCGGAGCTCAAGTCGAAGCCTTTGCCCAGATAACCGCCCCGTGCGTTGTCGTTCTGATCGATCAGGTAGCCCAGGTGCAACGCGGCATTCGTGCTGCTGCTATACAGATGCACGCGGTTCTGGCCCGTGGAGTCGTCCATGACCATCTGGTTGTAACCGCTTCCCGAAAACTCCTGGGACCGGTAGCCCGACAGCAACGCATTCGAATGCCATCGCGGCTTCGCGGCCCCGTTGTAGACGCGGTGCAACGCAATCGGACGGTCGATGTCGTTCCCGATATGGCCGATCAGCAGTTCCTCGCCTGCGCGCGGCATGTGAACGCCACCGTACCCGTCGCCGGTGTCGGATTGCGCGACACGTACCCAGCACGACGCCCGCTCGTCACCTTCGTTGTGCCGATCCCAGATGAACAGCACCTTGATCCGGTTCAGGCCGTCGGTATACGCCTGCTGCCCTTTGGGGCCGGCCACGATGGCCGATTCCAGCTTGGCTTCCGGTTTCCGGTGTTCGAGCGGGCTGCGATATGGCACGGACGTACGCTGCGCTTCGATGGCAACTCGATAGAAGCCAGTCGAGCCGTCGTCATGCGATACGGTGAACAGCTTGTCGGGGTCGTCCGCATCGGCCTGTTTCACTGCAGAATAGAGGCTGTATGGATAGTTGGCTTCGTGCCCGGAAAGCGGCACGTTGTTCACGATGATCCACTCGACCTCGATCACCGCGAATTCCCGGTGATCGGCCGCGTCCTGATCGTGCTCGGGATGCCCCGTCAGCGTGAATCGCCGCCCCGCATCGATGCGGCGCACCCCGCCGACACCATCGTAGCGCTTGGCTCGCGACTCCCATTCCTCCATGCGGATCTTGCCGAGATGATCGCCGCGCTCCTGTTCCGGGTACGTATAGCCGCCCGTGTATTCATACACCTCGGCCTGCGACGGCAGATCGCCCTGGTTCGCCATCGTGGGCACCGACGTCGCCTTCGGGTTGGCAGGGGTCGACGGATTCTTGTAGTCGAACGTTCGCGTCGACAGCAGGACGGACTGCAGCGTCCGGGTACCGGCCCACTGCGTCAAGGCGTCCACTTCGCCATGAACGCCCGCCCGCGAAAACTCGACCGTTGCCGGCGCAAGCGGCTCGAGCGTCTGCAGACGGTCGGTCATCACGAGCGTGTGCGATTTGCCGTCCTGCGCTTGTTTCCAGACGCCGTACAGACCTTCGGATTCGAGCAGCCGATGCACGAAATTCCAGTCGGTTTCGTCCTGACGGCAATAGGAACGCGAGGGCAGCGGTTGCGACAATTCAAAGCGATACATTCCGCGCGCCTGCGGATGCGCATCGAATACGTCGGCAATGATCGCGTCGACGGTCTTGTCTTGCCAGTGGCGCTGGTCCCGTCGGAATTTCAGGAAATGCAGCCATGACGAGAAACTGAGCTGATAACACGCGAGTCCGCCATCCACACCGAGTTTTCTCGCGGTATGAATGTAGCCGTGGTGAGGAAAATAGGACTTGTCGGTTTGCTGGATCCACAGCGTGATGGGCTGCGAAATCAGTGCCTTGAGCTGGACATCATTCGATGTCGACACACAGTCGACCATGAACAGGTAATCCCGACCGATACGAGACTGCCCGAACACGCGATGCGGGGTCAAGATGTTACTACCAAGCGGTGTATCGAGCTTGAGAAGCCGTTCCTGCTGAATCAGCCCTCCCGTGAGTGCCCCGATCATGCTGTGCGCATCCATAGCGCCTCTCTCAGAATTATGTTGTTCTCGACCGGCGATTCTACGAATGACGATTCTGTGACGTCAATTGGGTGGAATTCAAATAATTGAAAACTGTAATTGGTTATTCATTGGCGTGAATGCATTTAGTAATACCGAGATGCTGCGACAAGCAGATGCCATTCGTCCTGCACGATGTGGGCCGAGCATTTCCGCGTCGCCTGACGTCCCACTGCAAGCACCCGTGGCTTGCACGACGACACGGTTCCACCGTCACCGATCCCACCGCGCGATGCCCGAGCCGACCCACCCCGCGGCCCTGCTATGATCGTTTGCCTCGCGCCCGTTGCCCGCCTTTTCACAAAAGGTGCCGGAACAAACGCTACGCCGACGCGAGCCGCTGCAAAAGCCTAAAAAGAGCAATAGAGAGGCGACGGGGCGCCCCTGGCATACCCGCCGCGGATTTCCGATCCGGCCGTGCGGGCTTCGGTCCGCCATCAGGAGACATCTCCATGAATTTCATCTTGCGCGTCGGGCGCACCTGGGACACCCAGATCGATGCCATTCGCGACGCCGTTACCGAACACACGAACCTGATCCGCTACGACAACACGTACTACCGGATCTGTTCGAATGCGGCGCCGCCTTCGTTTACGATCAGCCTGCTTCCCAGCACCGGCGGCACACCGCTCGTGCTCAACATGCGTACGCGCGACCTGTACGTCGAGCTGATCGGCGGTCATCCGTTCGAAAACTACTCGCACAATCTCGACCGGATGCCGTTCGATGCGATCGCCACCAGTGGCAGCGACGCGGTGCGCGGCTTCTCGCTCGATAGCGCGATTCGCGGCCTGCTGCGCACACCCGACGGCGACAAGCGCATGCTCACGCCCGATGATCGCTTCCTCGCGCAATCGCTCGTCGTGTTCTGCGTGGCCGAGTCGCTGCGATTCGACAAGATCGCGACCGAACTCGGGCAGTACTTCCGGTCGTCTTACGATCCGAATCATCCGGAAATCACCAGCTTCCTGAAGGGCGCCACGCCGATCCGGTATCTGCAGTCGTGGTTGAAGATGGCGAAGAACTGGGAAAAAACGACCCGGGACGTATTCGACGGCATCCCCGACAAGATGCGCGAGATCGTCGTCCAGCCGCGCGACCGGTTGTCGCCGGCCGACCGGCAGGCGTCCGCGCGCGTCGACACCACCGCGTTCGGCGAAGTCACGCAGAAGATCGCGCCGGGCATGCGCGTGCTGATGCGGCCGTCGTGACGCTCCGGCTTCCTGCCACCTGATGCCATCGACCACCGCCGGCGCGAAGCGCTTCCAGGCGCTAAAATCCGCCGCCTGAGCATCCACGACGAGCAAGCGTTTTGACGGCGTTCGAGCAGGGCTTCATCCTTACCCGCCACTGGCGGGACACCGCATCCGGCATCGAGATCGAGTTCTGGCTGGCAACCGGACACGGCCCGCGCCGCGTGCGGTTGCGCCCGCAGGAAGCCGTCGCGTTCATCCCCGCCGAGCAGCAGGCGCTCGCCGAACGCACGCTGGCCGGCGAGCGCGACGCCGAGTTGCGGCCGCTCGCGCTGCGCGACTTCCGGCAGCGCCCGGTCGTCGGCCTCTATTGCAAGCGCTACCGCCATCTGTCCGGGCTCCAGAAACGCCTGGCCGCCGCCGGCGTCGACGTCTACGAAGCCGACGTGCAGCCGCCCGACCGCTACGCGATGGAGCGCTTCATCACCGCCTGCGTCGAGTTTCGCGGCCAGCCCGGCCGCGACGGCACGCTGACCGGCGGCGAGCTGAAGCCGGCGACCGGTTACCGCCCCGCGCTGCGCTGCGTGTCGCTCGACATCGAGACCAGCGTCCACGGCGAGCTGTACTCGATCGCGCTCGAAGGTTGCGGGCAGCGCCAGGTCTACATGCTCGGCCCGCCGAACGGCGACGAACGCGATGGCACCGGCACGCTCGATTTCAATCTCGACTACTGCGACAGCCGGCCCGCGATGCTCGCGCGGCTGAACGACTGGTTCGACGAGCACGATCCCGATGCGGTGATCGGCTGGAATCTCGTGCAGTTCGACCTGCGCATCCTGCACGCGCACGCGGAGCAATACGGCGTGCCGCTGAAACTCGGGCGCGGCGGCAGCGTGCTCGACTGGCGCGCGCACGGCCAGCAGCCCGACCACTTCTTCGCGGGCGCGGCCGGCCGGCTGATCCTCGACGGCATCGACATGCTGAAATCCGCGACGTGGACCTTCCCGTCGTTCAGCCTCGAATACGTGTCGCAGTCGCTGCTCGGCGAAGGCAAGTCGATCGACAATCCGTATCAGCGGATGGACGAGATCCAGCGTCGCTTCGATCACGACAAGCCCGCGCTCGCGCGCTACAACCTGAAGGATTGCGAGCTCGTCACGCGCATCTTCGACAAGGCCGACCTGCTGTCCTTCGCGCTCGAACGCGCGAGCGTCACGGGCCTCGCGGCCGATCGCACCGGCGGGTCGGTCGCGGCGTTCACGCACCTGTACCTGCCGCGCATGCATCGGCTCGGCTATGTCGCGCCGAACCTCGGCGACGTGACGGGGCAGAACAGCCCCGGCGGCTTCGTGATGGATTCGCGCCCCGGGCTGTACGACTCGGTGCTCGTGTTCGACTACAAGAGCCTCTATCCGTCGATCATCCGCACGTTCCTGATCGATCCGGTCGGGCTGATCGAGGGGCTCGCGCACCCCGCCGACGACACATCGGTGCCCGGTTTTCTCGGCGCGCGTTTCTCGCGCACCGCGCACTGCCTGCCCGACATCGTGCGGCGCGTGTGGGAAGGCCGCGACGACGCGAAGCGGCAGCGCAACGCACCGCTGTCGCAGGCGCTGAAGATCATCATGAATTCGTTTTACGGCGTGCTCGGCTCGACCGGCTGCCGCTTCTTCGATCCGCGCCTCGCATCGTCGATCACGATGCGCGGCCACGAGATCATGCACCGCACGCGCAAGCTGATCGAAGCTCAGGGTTACGAAGTGATTTACGGCGATACCGATTCGACGTTCGTATGGCTCGGCCGCGCGCATGACGACGACGAAGCCGGCGCGAAGGGTCGGGCGCTGGTCGAGCACGTGAATCGCTGGTGGCAAGCGCACCTGCGCGAGCAGTTCGGGCTCGACAGCGCGCTGGAGCTGCAATACGAGCGGCATTACCGCCGCTTCCTGATGCCGACCGTGCGCGGCGCGGAAGAAGGCAGCAAGAAGCGCTATGCGGGCCTCGCGGCGACGGCCGACGGCGGCGAGGATCTCGTGTTCAAGGGGCTCGAAACGGTGCGCACCGACTGGACGCCGCTCGCGCAGCAGTTTCAGCGCGAGTTGTACCGGCGCGTGTTCAGGCGCGAACCGTATCAGGATTTCATTCGCGACTACGTGCGGCGCACGCTGGCCGGCGAATTCGACGATCAGCTCGTCTACCGCAAGCGCGTGCGCCGGCCGCTGCGCGAATACGAGCGCAACGTGCCGCCGCACGTGCGCGCGGCGCGCATCGCCGACGAGTTCAATCATGCGCAGGGCCGGCCGCTGCAGTATCAGCGCGGCGGCTGGATCAGCTACGTGATGACGACGGCCGGCCCCGAGCCGCTCGAAACGATGCGCTCGCCGATCGACTATGCGTTCTACCTGAGCCGCCAGCTTCAGCCCGTCGCCGATGCGATCCTGCCGTTCCTGCGCGACGATTTCGAACGCGTGATCTCCGGGCAGGGGCAGTTGTTCGGCGATTGACGGATCACACGCCAGCCCGTCCCGGTTGCGCACGCAACCGAGCCTTGCAGGCCATTCATCGTGCGTCGACCATGAGTCTGCGGATCGATCCGAAGCCGCATCGGTCGGCATTCGCACGTCCCCACCTGCCGCACGACAAGTAAAACCGATTGCCTCGATCAGGCGTCCAGCTTTGACGCCGCGCCGACCGGTCGCTCCGGCCGCATGCCGGATCATTGGCCTCGCGACCGATGCACGCACCTGCCGCTGAGCCGGGCCGTCCCGAGCGACACGATTGATGCAATCAGGGTCGCCTCACCACACGCGTCAGGAACGGCCCATGCGGCAAGCACCGCCGCAGCCATCGCCGATGCGTGATCGCCCCGGCATGCGCATTGCGCACTCTCACGCATTCTGGAACACAGCTCGCCAGGAATCGCCGTTTATCCGGCCGTTCCGGGTTCCTAAACTTGCTCCATCGATCTGGCGGCCTGCCGCAGGTACGCCGAATCGCAACGAAACCGTCTGAGGAAATCGTGAAATCGCTCATCGTTACCATCGCCGCCGTCACCACTACCGCCACCGCGCTGCTTGCCGCACCGACCCTGTCGTACGCGCAGTCGTCGTCCCACTCGACGCTCACCCGCGCGCAAGTGCGCCAGGAGTTGCTGGACCTCGAATCGGTCGGCTACAACCCGTCGATCGGCGACGGCGACAGCTATCCGGACGACATCGTCGCCGCGCAGGAACGCCTGGCCGCGAAGCGCCTCGCCGAACACAAGAATGCCGAAGCGGGCTACGGCCCGAACGGCGCACCGGGTTCGGATTCCGGCGCGCCGGCAGCGGCGGCCGTGGCGCACTGACGCGCCGCCGGTCACCGGGAGGAAGCCCCCAACTCCGCGCCGCCCCGCGGGCATGCGGCTAAAATACCGGCCTGCCGCGCGTCCCGCCGCGGCCGGAGGACACTCATCATGACCGCACGTCGCGGTGCCGCGGTCGCCATCGCACCCGGCCACGAGACAGCCAGCCTGTCGAAAGCCCAGCAAACGTTCAATACGCTCGTCAAGCAGATCGAGACGCGGCGCGAGCGGCTCGGCGCGTGGGAAGCCGTGATGCCGGCGTTCCAGAAGAAGTTCGTCGACGCTCTGCTGCCGCTCGAACAGGAAGCGACTGCGCTGCGCATCCGGCTGATCCATCTGCTCGACGACGCGTTCCTGCAGAAGGGCCTGAGCAAGGCCGAGCAGCGCACGCTGTCGGACCTGATCGTCGACATGGCGCGCGATTTGCTCGACGTCAGCGACGACGCGACGTTGAAAATCATCTACGACCGGCATGCCGGACCCGCGCACACCGGCCACGCGGCAGGCGCTCCCGAGCCCGCCAAACCGGGACGGGAACAGGAACCCGAGCCGCAACCGCCAGAAGATCTCGACACGCTGTCGCCCGACGAACTCGCGGCACGCATGCAGGCTGAACTCGACGCCCAGTTCGAGCGCGACATGGCCGCCCATGCGGCCCGCGAGGCGCAGCGCGCCAAGCGCAAGAAGGCACCGAAGCAATCGGCCGCGCAGGCCCGGATCGAAGCCGAGCAGGCCGAATCGAGCAAATCGATCCGCGAGATCTATCGCAAGCTGGCCAGCGCGCTGCACCCCGATCGCGAACCCGATCCGCAGGAGCAGCAACGCAAGACCGTGCTGATGCAGCGGGTCAACCGTGCCTACGAGAAAGGCAATCTGCTCCAGTTGCTCGAACTGCAGCTGGAAATCGAACAGATCGACCGGCGTGCGATCGACGGTCTCGGCGAAGCGCGGCTCACGCGCTACAACGGCATCCTGGAGGAACAGCTGCGCGAACTCGATCAGGAGATCGTGCACGTCGAGCACGACTTCCGGCGCACGTACGGGATCGCGCCGTCCACCAAGGTCGCGCCCGATACCGTGCTGCGCATGCTTGCGCGCGACATCGCCGGCATGCAGCGGAGCAACCAGGATTTGACCGTCACGCTGCGCGAGTTCGAGGATCCGGATCAGGTCAGGAACTGGTTGAAGGACATGAAACGCCGGCCCGCATCGTCACGCTTCGACGACGAATCGTATTGAGCCGCCTGCGCGCACGTCACCGCACCTCGCCGATCCCGCCCATCAGCGTCATCAATTGCTCGCGCAGCCACTGGCTGCCCTGATCCTGATCGGCGCTGCGATGCCAGTAGCAGAAGTAGTCGAGCCCCGGCATCTCGAACGGCAATTCCAGAATGCGCGCCGGATAGCGCTGCAGCAGCCGCAGCGGCGCCGTCAGCGCGAGATCGCTTCGCATCGCGATCAGCGGCGCGACCATGTAGTGCTGCACGCGCATCTGGATATTGCGGCGCAGCCCGAGCCGCGTCAGTTCCGCGTCGACGTGCCCGCTGCCCTTGCGGCGGCTCGACACGTGGATGTGGCCCATCGACAGGTAGTCGTCCATGGTCAGCGTGTCGCCGTTGAACGGGTGATCGTCGCGGATCATGCATGCGTAGCGGTCCTGCACCAGCAGCGCCTGGTGCAGATGCGGATCGCCGATCAGCGGCGCGTCGATCGCGATGTCGACCGAGCCGTTCGCGAGCGCGGTCGCGACTTCGCGGCGGTCCATCGTATAGCTGCGCACGTGCATGCCGGGCGCATGCGTCTGCAGCAGTTCGCCGAGCGCGGGCAGCAGCAGCGCCTCGGTCAGGTCGCTCATGCTGAGCCGGAACACGCGCTCGGACGAAGCCGGGTCGAACACGTCGCCTTCATGCGCGCTCGAATCGAGCAGTTGCAGCGCCTCGCGCACGCGGCCGACGATGTTCTCGGCCATCGGCGTCGGCATCATCCCGGCCGGCGTGCTGACGAACAGCGGATCGTTCAGCGTCTTGCGCAGCCGCGCCAGCGCGTTGCTGACGGCCGGCTGCGTGAGGTTCAGCACCTCGGCCGCGCGCGTCAGGTTGCGCTTGTTGTAGATCGCCTCGAATACGACGAACAGGTTCAGATCAATCTTCGAAAGGCGCATCGCCGGATCTCCTTGCCGGCATCTTAATACGGCGTGCGCCTCCCGTTCACCCACGTTGCGCTCCCGTGCGGCACGGCGCTCAGCCGCGCGGCGGCGGCGTCAGGTACGGCGCCGTCGCGCCGGGTTCGCCGTCCTTGATCTCCATCCGCGCGATGGCCTGCAGGTGCACCTCATCCGGGCCGTCGGCGAAGCGCAGCGCGCGGCCCCAGGTCCACAGGTCGGCCAGCGGCGTATCGGGGCTCAGGCCAGCCGCGCCGAATACCTGCATCGCGCGGTCGCACACGTCCGTGTAGACGGTCGGCACGAGCGCCTTGATCATCGAGATTTCCTTGCGCGCGGCCTTCGCGCCGACCTTGTCGATCATCCACGCGGCCTTCAGCACCAAGAGGCGTGCCTGGTCGATCTCGATACGCGAGCGCGCGATCCATTCGCCGACCGTGCCGTGCCGGTTCAGCGGCTTGCCGAACGCGACGCGCGACTGCGCGCGGTCGACCATCAGCTCCAGCGCCAGCTCAGCCGCGCCGATCGAGCGCATGCAGTGGTGGATGCGGCCCGGCCCGAGACGCGCCTGCGCGAGCGCGAAGCCGCTGCCTTCCTCGCCGAGCAGGTTGCGCGCCGGCACGCGCACGTTGTCGAACGTGATCTCGCAGTGTCCTTCCGGCGCG
Source organism: Burkholderia sp. IO2 (assembly GCF_029522185.1). Lineage (NCBI taxonomy): Bacteria > Pseudomonadati > Pseudomonadota > Betaproteobacteria > Burkholderiales > Burkholderiaceae > Burkholderia > Burkholderia sp. IO2. The sequence continues at coordinate 92,419 of NZ_JAKWFH010000005.1, forward strand.
TGGTGATTGACCACCGTGATGTTGCGCACGACCGTCACGCCCGGCGTGTCGCGCGGCACGAGGATCATGCTCTGCTGCTGGTGCGACTCGGCCTCGGGATCGGTCTTGCCCATCACGATGAAGATCTTGCAGTTCGGATGCGCGGCGTTCGTGATGAACCACTTGCGGCCGTTGATCACGTACTCGTCGCCGATACGCTCGATGCGCGTCGTGATGTTGGTCGCATCCGACGACGCGACGTCGGGCTCCGTCATCGCGAACGCCGAGCGGATTTCCCCGCGCAGCAGCGGCAGCAGCCACTGTTCGCGCTGCTCGGGCGTCGCGAACATGTGCAGCAGCTCCATGTTGCCGGTGTCCGGCGCATTGCAGTTGAACACTTCCGACGCCCAGCTCACGCGCCCCATGATCTCGGCGAGCGGCGCATATTCGAGGTTCGTCAGGCCCATCCCCGGCTCGTCGTCCTTCAGGTGCGGCAGGAACAGGTTCCACAGCCCTTCCGCCTTCGCGCGTTCCTTCAGTTCCTCCATGAACGACACCGGATACTGGCCCGCGTGCACGTCGTCGTTCCACTGGCGAATGCGCGGCACGATGTGCGCATCCATGAATGCGCTCACGCGTTCGCGCAGTGCTTCCACTTTCGGGGTGTAGCCAAAGTCCATGATCGACTCCTCGAGATTTCCGTGTTTCCGTTCGTTCGGTTCAGAAGGCCGAGACGCCGCCGTCGACGGCGACGGCCTGCCCGGTCAGATACGTGTTGTCCTTCGCGCACAGCATCAGCATCGTCGCGACGATTTCGTCGGGCCGGCCGAGCCGCTTCATCGGCGAGCCCTGCGCCAGAAAATCCTGGCGCTCGCCGATCTCGCTGTCGGTGACCATCGGCGTCGTGCTGTAGAACGGGCACACCGCATTCACGCGGATGCCATGGCGCGCGTATTCGAGCGCGGCCGTCTTCGTGAGCCCGACCACCGCATGTTTCGATGCCGCATACGCGGCCAGCTTCGGCGCGCCGCCGAGCCCGGCCATCGACGCGACGTTCAGGATCACGCCTTCGCGCTGCGCGAGCATCTGACGGATCTGGTGCTTCATCCCGAAGAACACGCCCTTGGCGTTCACCGCGAAGTTCAGGTCGAGATCGGCTTCGTCGGTGTCGATCAGCGCCTTCATCGGCGGCGCGATGCCCGCGTTGTTGATGCCGACGTCGAGCCGCCCGAAGCGCGCGACGGCTTCCTGCACCAGCGCGGCGACCTCCGTTTCGACGCGCACGTCGCAGCGCCGCGCGATCACGTCGGTGCCGGCCGCGCGCAGCGGCGCGGCCACGCGTTCGAGCGCATCGCCGTTCAGGTCGCCGAGCGCGAGCCGCGCACCCATCGCGGCGAGTTCGCTCGCGAGCAGCGCGCCGAAGCCGCTCGCGGCGCCGGTGATCATCACGGCCTGGCCGGCGTAGCTGTCCAGTTTCATCGCGCGCTCAGATCGTCAGGCCGCCGTCGACGACGATGCATTCGCCGTTCGTGTAGCTCGCCGCGTCCGACACGAGATACAGCACGGTGCCGGCCATCTCGCGCGGCTCCGCGTGGCGGCGCAGCGGGATCTTCGTCATCCAGGTTTCGTAGATGTCCTTGTCCGCGAACAGCGCGCCCGCGAACTTCGTCTTCGTCAACCCCGGCAGTAGCGCGTTCACGCGGATGCCGAGCGGCCCGCATTCCTTCGCGAACGCCTTCGTCATGTTGACGACGGCCGCCTTCGTGATCGAGTAGATGCCTTGCCGGTCGCCCGGCTGCAGCGCGTTCACCGACGCCGTGTTGACGATCGCGCCGCCGCCGTGCGTCTTCATCAGCTTGCCGGCCTCGACCGACATGAAGAAGTAGCCGCGGATGTTCACGTCGACGGTCTTCTCGTACGCGGCGAGATCGGTATCGAGGATGTGCCCGAAATACGGGTTCGCAGCGGCGTTGTTCACGAGGATGTCGAGGCGGCCGTGCTTGCCGCGGATGTGCTCGAACGTCGCGGCGATGTCCTCCAGGCGCCCGACGTGGCACGCCAGCGCCTCGGCGCGGCCGCCCGCCGCGACGATCGCGTCGGCCACGGCCTGACAGTCGTCGAGCTTGCGGCTCGACACGATCACGTGCGCGCCCTGCTCCGCGAGCAGCTTGGCGATTTCCTCGCCGATGCCGCGGCTCGCGCCTGTCACCAGTGCGATCTTGCCCGTCAGGTCGAACAGATTCGTTGCCATGTTGCTGTGCTCCTCCATTGATGTGGTTGTTCGTGCCGCGGCGCGGCGCTGCCTGCGCCAGCGTCGCGTTCAGCGATGCGCGTCGATCACGCCGACGGCCAGTTCGGCCAGCCGGCCGGCCATTTCGCCGACGCGCAGCGCCTGCTCGCTCGATGCGTTGCCCTGCAACGCGCGCGCCTTCACGCCCTGCGCGATCGCCGCGAGCCGGAAGAAACTGAAGGCGAGGTAGAAATGCCAGTCGCGGATCGGCGCGATGCCGCGCAGTTCGCAGTAGCGCGCGACGATCGCCGCTTCGTCGGGAATCCCGAGCGCCGCGCGATCCTGGCCCGCGAGCCCGCGCACCTGGCCGCCCGACGGCAGCCGCAGGCACATGCAGAAATACGCGAGATCGGCGAGCGGGTTGCCGAGCGTCGACAGCTCCCAGTCGAGCACGGCCTGCACGCGATAGCCGTCGCGCGCGAACATCAGGTTGTCGATCCGGAAATCGCCGTGCACCAGCGCCGGCCGGCCCGTGTCCTCGGGGCATGCTTTCGGCAGCCAGTCGATCAGCGTCTCCATCGCGTCGAGGCGGCCGGTTTCGGCCGCGCGATACTGCTTCGTCCACACGCCGATCTGGCGTTCGAAGTAGTTGCCCGGGCGGCCGTAGTCGGCGAGGCCCACCGCATCGACATCGACGTCGTGCAGCGCGGCCATCGTCTGCAGCAGCGCGTCGTAGCAGGTCGCGCGCTCGGCCTTCGGCAGTTCGGGCAGCGCGGGATCCCAGAAGATCCGGCCATCCTCGAAACTCATCACGTAGAACAGGCTGCCGATCACGTCGCGGTCTTCGCACAGGTGATACGGGTGCGCGACCGGCACCGCGGTGCCCGACAGCGCGGTCAGCACGCGGAATTCGCGGTCGACCGCGTGCGCGGATTTCAGCAGTTCGCCCGGCGGCTGGCGGCGCAGCACGTAGCGGCCGCTCTTCGCATTCAGCAGGAAAGTCGGATTCGACTGGCCGCCGGCAAACTTCTCCGTGTCGACCGGGCCTTCGAAGCCCGGCACGTGCGTTTCCAGATAGCGCGTGAGGCGGGCTACGTCGAGTTGCTGGGAAGGGTTCGTCATCGTCGCGATCGTTCGTGGGTCAGCCGTAGGTGCGCAGCGCGTGTCGTTCGGGATCCTCCAGATGCGGGATGCCGTTGAACGACGCGAGGTGGAACGCCTCGGCGTTGAAGAAAAACTGCGAAAGACTGCTGTTGCGGATCTGCAGGTTCAGCGCGATCGCGCTCGACGGCGGGGCCCCGAGCACCTGCTGCACGGTGACCGCGATCGGGCCGCCGGAGCTCACCGCCAGTACGCGCTGGCCGCCGCCTGCGCGGATCGCCGCGCGCGCGTCGGCCACGCGCTGCTGGAAATGGGCCCAGGTTTCGGGAGCCGCCTCGCCGAGCTTGTCCTCGGTCCACAGCTGCAGCACCTGCCGGAGCGCGCGGAAATGTTCCTTCATCGAGCCGGCCGCGAGCCGCGCGATCTCCGGGTAGTCGCTGGCGGCGGCCGCGAACAGCCCGTGGAAATCGTATTCGTTCAGGCCCGAATGGCGGTCCACCGCGACGCCTTCGCGGCCCATCCCGCGCAGGATCGCGGCGACCGTCTGCGCATGGCGGTTCATCGTGCCGCAGATCACGCGGTCGAACGTCAGGCCCTGCCGCGCGAAATATTCGCCGAGCCAGACGCCCTGCTGGTCGCCCGCCGCGGAAAGCCGGTCGTAGTCGTCGGTGCCGAACGACGCCTGCCCGTGCCGTACCAGAAAGAGTTCAGCCATTGCATGCCCGCCTGAGTGAAGGATTCAGCATAGCGAGCGGGCGGCCATTTTTAAAATTTATTTGTTGAATGAACGAGCATTCATGATGTAAATGCCCCTGCCTTCGCAGATGGCGTGGGTTTGCCCGACTTATACTGCCCGATCCGCCCCCTTCACAGGAGTCCCGCCCATGTCGTCTTCCCCACCCAACGACCTGCCCCGCTATCGCTTGCTGACGGGCAAGGACGACGCCACGTTTTGCCACCGCGTGTCGGATGCGCTGGCGCTCGGCTATCGCCTGTACGGCTCGCCCGCCGCCACCTTCAACGGCGATCACGTCGTCGTCGCCCAGGCCCTGCTCTGGCCGGACACCGCCGGCACGGAGGCCGGCGCATAATCCCGGTCGCCCGCCGCGCACCGTCCGATGCGGCAGCGGCGCCCTACGGAACGATCGTCGCCTCGCGGCACGCGAATTGCGACAGCCGACACCGTGTCGAATAAATCCAGGAGGGATGCGATGCTCGGTACGATCCTCATCATCGTTCTGATTCTGCTGCTCATCGGAGCATTTCCTGCATGGCCGCACAGCCGAAGCTGGGGCTACTGGCCATCGGGGACCGTCGGGCTGATCGTCGTCATTGTCGTGATACTGGTGCTGCTCGGTCGCATCTGACGCCCCTGCCACCGGCGGGACGCGTCGCAGCCGGCACGGGTGCGTGCCTTCCCGAGCCTTCGCCGTGGATTCTTTACACGACGAGACCCGCAAAGACATGCATCCGATGCCGTCAACCCTACCCGTTACTGGCCACCCTCCAGGCGTAACTGGAGCTTGCTCTTCACCGACGTCACGCCCGGTACCTGGCGGGCCGCGTCCACCGCGGCCCGGTCCTGCGACTCGTCGGCGATCTGCCCGGCCAGTGTCACGTCGCCCGTCTTCGCCTTCGCGAACACGGTGACCTGCGCATTGCCCACGCCGGGCGCCCTCGCGATGGCCTGCCGAACCTTCTTCGCGAATGCGCGGTCGGCCGCGCGTTCGGCCTTCTTCGCCGCTCGCGGCGACGCGGCCGCCGATGCCGCCTGCTCGGCGGGCGCGGTGGGTGCGGCGGACTGCGCTTGACCGGCCAGCGGCGACAACGCAACGAAACCTGCAACGACGATTGCAAAACGGGACTTCATCGGATTCTCCTCGACAGGAACGAACGGGTACAACGGATACGACGGATGGGCCGGCCGTCAGGCCGTGACACCGGCCACCGCACGGGCACGGGCACGCTCGCAGCCGCGCGGCGCCGCGAGCGCGTCGAGCGCGCGGGCGTCGGCTTTCAGCGCGGGCGACAACCCCAAGCGCAGATGCTCGACGAAGGTGCGGACCTTCGCGTCCAGGAAGCGACGCGACGCATACATCGCGTACACGTCGAGCATCGTCAACCGGTAGTCCGGCAGCACGCGCACGAGCCGCCCGGTGCGCAGGTCGTCGATCGCCGAATAGATCGCGAGCGAACCGATGCCCAGCCCCGCGCGCAGCGCGATCGACATCGCCTCCGGCGCATTCGCGTGGAACGGCGCGGCCGTGACCGCATGCGACACCGCCTGGCCGCCCGCGCCGTGCAGCAGCCATTCGCCGTTCGCTTCCGCCGGCGTATCGAGGCGCAGGCAGGTATGGCGCGCCAGGTCGGCGGGCACGGCCGGCGCGCCGTGGCGGGCGAGGTAGGCCGGCGACGCGACCAGCACGCTGAAGGACGTGCCGCACGAATGCGCGATGCACGCGGAGTCCGGCAGGCTCGCGGCCGTGACGACCGACACGTCGTAGCCCTCCTCGACGAGATTGGGCATCCGCTGCGAATAGGTCATCTCGATGGCGACGTCGGGAAAGCGCGCCCGGTAGGCGACGGCCGACGCGGTGACATGGCTCTGCCCGAGCCCCGGCATCGTATGCACGCGCAGGCGTCCGTACGGGCGGACCAGCGCGTTCCTCGCCTCGGCGTTCGCCTGGTCGACATCGCCGAGGATCGATTGCAGGCGCTCGAAATAGCGGCGTCCGCTGTCGGTCAGCGCGATTTTCCGGGTGGTCCGGTTCAACAGACGAATCTGCGCATACGCTTCCAGGCTCGCGACGGCCCTCGACACCTGGGCGGTCGCGACATCGGTCTGCTTCGCCACGGCGGAGAAGCTGCCGGCCTGCACGACGCGAACGAACGTCCGCATGTTCTCGAGCATGTCCATTTCGACTCATCGTCCAGTCCGGTGCTGCATCCACGCGACGCGCCGACGGGGCGCGGCGACGCATTCGGTGCCCCGATTGTCGGACCATCCCCGCCGCGGCTTCAGCCCCCCCGACCGGGGGGCTGAAGGGTAGGCCGATCATGTGGAATGCTTGGCGTTTGCGTCGACGGCGGCCCGCAGCGATCCCTCCGCGGCCCGCGTCGCCAGCACGATCTTGCCGATATGTCGCCCCGAATCCATCAGCTCGTGCGCCGCACGGGCGTCGCGCAGATCGAACAGCCGATAGACCCGAGGCTTGACCGTGCCTTGCCGGATCAGCGGCCACACGGCCTCCTCGAGCTCGCGAATGATCTGCGCCTTCTCCGCGTATGTGCGCGAGCGCAGCGTCGAGCCGATGTGCGTGAGCCGCTTCGTCAGCATCGGAAACAGGTCGAGCGCCTTCGCGGGGCCATTGATCACGCCGATCTGCACGATGCGCCCGTTCATCGCGGCGGCCGCGAAATTGCGCGCGACGTAGTCGCCCGCGATGATGTCGACGATCACGTCGACGCCCTTGCCGCCCGTGAAGCGCGCGACCGCCTCGACGAAATCCTCGCTGCGATAGTCGATCGCGAGATCCGCGCCGAGCCGCATGCTCGCGTCGCGTTGCGCGTCCGACCCGACGGTCGTGATGATCGTCGACGCGCCGAACGCCTTCGCCAGCATCGTCGCCGTCGTGCCGATGCCCGACGCGCCGCCGTGGATCAGCACGCTTTCGCCGGGCGACAACCGGCCGCGCTGAAACAGGTTCAGCCAGACCGTCATGAAGGTCTCCGGCAGCGCCGCCGCCTCGGCCATCCCGAGGCCGTCGGGAATCGCGAGCGTGTTGCTCTCGTTCGCCACCGCGTATTCCGCGTAGCCGCCGCCGGGAATCAGCGCGCAGACGCGATCGCCGACGGCGAACCGCGTGACGTCGCGCCCGACCGCGACGATTTCGCCGGCGATCTCGAGGCCGGGAATGTCGGACGCGCCAGGCGGCGGATCGTACAGCCCCTTGCGCTGGAACACGTCCGGGCCGTTGACGCCGGCCGCATGAATCCGGATCAGCACGTCGTCGGGGCCTGGCACCGGTACGGTGCGGGTCGCCGGCACGAGCACGTCGGGGCCGCCGGGACGCACGATTTCGATCGCGGTCATGTGGGTGGGAAGGGGGTTCGCGTCATCAATCACGATATGATCCTCAACGTTCGTCGATGCTCGGCCGATTCGCGGGCCATCCGCGAATCGCGGCATCGCCATGTGTGTGAAGCCAGTCTATGGGCGATGCCGCTGGCGGGCACGCAGCGATTTACCGGTCGGGGAATGCAAAAATGCATCAGTCGGGACACACGATGAACTGGGACGACGCGCGCGTCTTTCTCGCGATCCATCGCGAACGCACGCTGCGCCGCGCGGCGCAGACGCTCGGCGTCGATCAGGCGACGGTCGGGCGGCGGCTCGCGACGCTCGAGCACATGCTCGGCGCGACGCTGTTCCTGCGCTCGTCGAAAGGCTATCTGCCCACGCCGGTCGGCGAACTGGCGCTGCGCGCCGCCGAGGCGATGGAGCAGCACGCGCACGAGCTGGTGCGGCTGACGCACGGGGTCGACCGGCGGCTCGCCGGCGAGGTGAAGATCACGACGACCGACGCGCTCGCGATCGAGTTCGTGATGCCGTCGATCGCACGGCTGCACGCGAAACATCCCGACGTCTCCGTCGCGCTGAACACGTCGACCCACATCCTGAATCTCGCGAAGCGCGAAGCCGATATCGCCATCCGCACCGTGCGGCCCGAGAACCCCGATCTGGTCGCACGCCGGCTGGCGTGCTGGGACATGGGCCTGTTCGCGTCGCCCGACTATCTGCACCGGCACGGCGAGCCCGAGCGCGGCCGCGCGTTCGCGGGTCACGATCTCGTCGTCTACCAGCCGTACATCGACGCCAGCCGCAAGCCGACCCTCGCCGGCGAACCGATCGACGGCGGGCGCATCGTCACGCGCACGAACTCGAACCTGATGATGCGCGCGGCGCTGCGCGCGGGTCTCGGCGTCGGCGAGATTCCCGTCCACATGGGCGAGCGCGACGGGCTCACGCGCATCTGGCCGGACCGCATGCGGCAGTCGCCGTACGAGGTCTGGCTCGTCACGCACCGCGACCTGCGCCACACCGCGCGCATTCGCGCGGCGATCGACGAGATCGTGGCCGCGTTCGCCGCACACCGCTGACGCGGGCGGCAGCGCGTCAGCCGGTCATTCGTCGTCGCGCCGCACCCGCGACGGATCGAGCGCCAGCCCGCTGCGCACAGCCTGGATGCGCGACGTCACGTTGAGCTTCTCGAAGACGTTCTTCAGGTGCCACTTGATCGTCTCCGGCGCGACCCGCAGCGCACGGGCGATTTCCTTGTTCGACAGGCCGCGCGCGACGTAGTCGAGGATCTCGACTTCCCGTGCGCTGAGGTTGCCGGCCCCACCCTGCCGTGTGGCGGGCGTGGCGTTCGATTGCCGCTGCCCGTCGAACGCACGGGCCAGATCGCGCAGATACCATGCGCCGACCGCCGGAAAGCGGTCGGCACGCTTGTGTAAGCGCGCCAGCAGGCGCTCGGCCGCGGCCCCTTCGTCGACGAAGGTTCGGACGAGTCCGTTGCCCTGGCCGTATTCGAGCGCGCGCGCCAACGCCGCGAGCGCCGCGCTTTCGTCGCCCGCCTGGTCGAGCGCGATCGCAAGCAGCACGGCCGCCTGCGCCGCGAACCAGTCGAACCCGCGTGCGGCCAGCACCGCGTGCACGGTCGCCATGCGTTGGGCCGCCTCGCTCGCGCGCGCATCGGCGAGCAGCAGCCTGGCCTGCGCGGATTGCGCCATCTGCCACGTCTCGACGTGGCTCGACGCTTCGTCCGGCGGCACGGGCGACACCAGCGACGCCAGCGCCCGCCCCACGCGATGGGCTTGCGTCGGCTTGCCGGCGGCCAGATGCAGCCGGATACCGGTCGCCATGCACGCGACGCGCAGCCGCAGCCATTGCCGGCTGCACGCGACGCGATCGGCTTCGTCGAGCATGTCGTGCGCGCGCGCATCGTTTCCCGACTGGAATTGCAGCAGCGCGGCCGTCTGCATGAACCTCAGCAACGGCCCGAGCGAGCACGCCTGCATCGCGATGTCGAAGCGATCGGCCTGCGCGTCGCGCACCTTCGCCCAGTCGTTCCATTCGTAATAGATCGCCGACAGATAGCCGGCCGACAGCGCCGTCGCCGCCGACAGGCGTCCCGCCGATCGTTCGGCGGCCCGCAGCGCCGCCTCGAACGTCTTCGACGCGTCGTGCAGCCGGCCCGCGACGAACTCGGCCAGGCCCGACATGTTCTGGCGGTACACGTTCGCGTAAAGCGGCTCGTGTCCGGACGCCGCGTGTTCCGCGCGCGCGCCGAGATCCCGCACGTCGCCGAGGCGGCCCGCGTAGCCGAGCCCGAAGATCAGCGTCGTCTGCCCGATCTGCTCGACCCACGAACCGGCCGGCGGCGCGGCCGCGAGCACGCGCTCGCCGAGCTGCAGCGATTCGATGCTGTGATCCGACAGCCCGGCGATCAGCGAGCGCACGGCCAACAGTTCGGTCGCCGTGACGGCATCGGTATCGAGTCGCCCGGCCGCGATGTCGGCTTCCAGCGCTTCCAGCGCGCGGCGCGCCTCGACCATCTGCATCGACAGCGCGAGCGCCCACGTATGCGCGATCCGCAACCGCAGGCGGCCCGCCAGCGCCTGCGCGGGCAGGCGCGACACCCAGTCGAGCACCGTGCGCACGTCGCTCGACGCGATGAGCTTCATCGCGCACGCCTCGACCCAGCCGGCCGCCGCGTCGAAGTCGCCCGCCGCGAGCGCGTGCCTGACGGCGTCCGGCCATTGCCGCTCGGCCGCGTACCAGGCGCTCGCGCGACGATGCAGCGTGGCCACCGCGCCGGGCTCGCGCAGCGCCAGTTCCTCCCGCAGGTATTGCAGGAACAGCGCGTGATAGCGGTAGCGCCGGCGGTCACCGTCGATCGACCGGATGAACAGGTTGTGCGCATTCAGCCATTCGAGGCAATCGAGCGCATCGTCGCGGCCGGTCAGCGCATCGCACAGCGCCGGCGTCATCCGGTCGAGCACCGCCGTATGCAGCAGGAAGTGGCGGATCGCGTCCGGTACCTGCGTCATCACGTTGTCGTTCAGGTACGCGGCAATGCCGGCACGCGCGTGGCTGACCTGCTCGGCCACGCGCGCCGCGTCGCTGTCGTCGTGCAGCGCCAGGGCCGCCAGTTGCAGGCCCGACACCCAGCCTTCGGTCGCCGCGCGCAGACGCGCGACGTTGTCCGCATTGAGCGGCTTGCCGGCCACCCGCTCGAAGAACGCACGCGTCTCCGTGTCGTCGAAACGCAGGTCGTGCTCGTCCACCCGCACGAGTTCGTCGCGCGATTCGAAATAGCTGAGCGGCAGCGCGGGTACCGAGCGGCACGCCAGCACGACGTGCAGGTTCGACGGCGCGTAGCGCAGCAGGTCGAACATCGCGTCGTGAATGACCGGCGACGCGAGGCGATCGAAGTCGTCGAGCATCAGGAACAGGTCGACGCCCGCGCTGTCCAGTTCGTTGAGCAGTTCGTCGAAGACGGTCTTCAGCGGAATCAGCGCGCGATCGCGCAACAACTGCTGCGCTCGGGCGCCGACACCGCCGGTTGCGTCGACGATCGCGGCGACCACGTAGGACGCGAAGATCGACGCGTTGTCGTCGTCCTGGTCGAGACTCACCCACGCGACTTTCACGTCCGACGCCACCAGCGCATGGCGCCATTCCGCCAGCAGCGTGGTCTTGCCATATCCGGCCGGCGCGCTCACGAGCGTCAGCCGACGGTCGAGGCCGCGCCTGAGCCGGCCGAGCCGCGCGATGCGCGCCACGATGCCGCGGGCCGACGCCGGCGCCAGCTTGGTGCGCACCAGCACTTCGATCGCATCGGTGTCCGGCGGGCGAGCCGGTTGTCTGCTGTCCGTCGGCGCCATGCTGTTCGTGTTCTCCTCGCGCTGATCGCGTGTCCGCCGGCCCGGCCGGCGAAGCCGCCGGCCGGGCCCGGTCTCGCCGTGCGCCGAAAACAGCATAACGATTCGACGCCGGCCGTCAAAGGTAGGTGATGTCCGTACCGGCGTGGGTGCGCAGTGCGCGTATCGGCCGCGACACGGGACCCGCATTGTTCTCGAACCGGCGCGCGATGTTCAGCCCCCCATTCGGGGGGTTACCCCGGGCGGGGAAGTCGCCTCGTCCTGACCGCCGGCGTCTTCGACGGCCGGGCGCGCGCCGCTCAGTCGGGCTGGTAGCGCTCGCGCAACGCGCGCTTGTTGATCTTCCCGACGCTCGTCTTCTCGATCGCGTCGACGATCAGCAGCCGCTCCGGCACCGCATAGCGCGAGATCAGCCCGCGGTCGGCCACTTGCTTCACATGCGCTTTCAATTCCTCCGGCTCGACGCGGCCGACCTGCTCGTCGGTCAGCACGACCAGCGCGAGCGGACGCTCGCCCCAGCGTGCATCCTTCACGCCGATCACCGCCGATTCGCGCACGGCCGGATGACGCGACAGGATGCTCTCGAGTTCGAGCGACGAGACCCATTCCCCGCCCGTCTTGATCACGTCCTTGATGCGGTCGGTGATCTGCAGCCGGCCGTCGGGATCGATCACGCCGATGTCGTTCGTATGCAGATAGCCGCCGGCCCACAGCGCCGCCGACGCCGGCGCATCGCCCAGATAGCCTTGCGTCGCCCACGGCATCCGTACGACGACCTCGCCGGCCGAGCGGCCGTCGTGCGGCACGTCGCGAAACTGCGCATCGACGATACGCAGGTCGACGAGCGGCAACGGCAGCCCCGCCTTCGTCCGGCGCGCGATGTCGTCGTCGGCCGATGCGCCGCCGGCCGCGCGCGGCGGGTCGATCTGCGCGATGGTCATCAGCGGGCAGGTTTCCGACATCCCGTATCCGGTGTAGACCTCGATCCCGCGCGCGAGCGCCGCCCGCGCCAGGCCGTCGGACAGCGGCGAGCCGCCGACGATCACCTTCCACGCCGACAGGTCGGCCGCCGCCGACGCCGGGCTGTCGAGAATCATCGCGAGCAGCGTCGGCACGCAATGCGAGAACGTCACCGCTTCGCGCACGATCAGCGCGACCAATCCGTCCGGCGAATAACGGCCCGGATAGACCTGCTTGAGCCCGAGCGCGGTCGCGATGTACGGCATTCCCCAGGCGTGCACATGGAACATCGGCGTGATCGGCATGTAGACGTCGTCGCGATGCACGCGGCCGCGATCGCGCGCGCTCGACAACGCCGCCATGCCCGCGAGCGTGTGCAGCACGAGCTGCCGATGGGTGAACGCCACCGCCTTCGGCAGGCCGGTGGTGCCGGTCGTGTAGAACGTCGTCGCGCGGGTCTGCTCGTCGAAATCGGGGAACGCGAAATCGGGCGAACCGGCCGCGACGAGCGCCTCGTATTCGTCGGTGAAACCGTCCGGCAAACCGGCTTCATCGCCGTCGGCGATCAGCACGACGTGCCGCACGGTGTCGAGCCGGTCGCGCATGCCCGCCCACAACGGCAGGAAGTCGCGGTGCACCAGCACGACGCGCGCGCCCGAATGGTCGAGCGTATACAGCAACTGGTCGGGCGACAGCCGGACATTGGCGGTCATCAGCACCGCGCCCATCATCGGGATCGCGTGGTAGCACTCCAGGTAGCGATGGCTGTCCCAGTCCAGCACGGCGACGACGTCGCCCGCGCCGACGCCGATCGACGACAGTCCGCTCGCGAGTTGCCCGATGCGATGCCGGAACGTCCAGTAATCGTGCCGAACCCGGTCGCCGTACACGATTTCCTGCTCGGGCCGCGTCGCCAGCGGCGCATGAAGCAACTGCTTGATCAGCAGCGGATACGCATGGCCGGACGGCGCCGGTTCGTCTTGCGGGTACGGGTATGACGAATGCATGAAGGTCTCCATGGGCGACCGGTCGGGTCGTCGAGCGTGCGGCCACGATACCGGACCGGCCGGCTTTCGCGTCCCCCCTGTCCGGGGGGAGCGAGCCCCCGTCGAAACCGGCGGCGAGCCGTCCGGACGCGTATCACGGCGATGAATACGGGATACCCACCCGTTCGGGGAGGCGTTCGCCGCGGAACGGCGTTGTAGGATTCATCGCAACACGCATCGTCCCTGCGAGATACCCGTCCGCACGACCGGGACATGACCGGAACGCCAGGTCGCCGCCGCGGAATCGCCGCGACGACTCACGCAGGCGCCCACCGGCCACGCCCGCCCCATCCGAACCCATCCCCCGAGCAAGGAGCAGCCATGACTTCCGACACGACGCAGACGGACCGCACGCCCGCCGCCGACCCGGCGGAGAACAACGCGTATTTCCCGTCGCCGTATTCGCTGTCGCAGTACACGTCGTCGAAGACCGACTTCGACGGCGCCGATTACCCGAATCCGTACACCGGCGGCAAGTGGAAGGTCCTGATGATCGCGACCGACGAGCGCTACATCCTGATGACGAACGGCAAGATGTTCTCGACCGGCAACCATCCGGTGGAGATGCTGCTGCCGATGCACCACATGGACAAGGCCGGCTTCGAGATCGACATCGCGACGCTGTCGGGTAACCCGGCCAAACTCGAACTCTGGGCGATGCCGCAGGATGACGAGGCCGTGCAGAGTACTTACCGGAAATACCTGCCGAAGCTGAAGACGCCGCTCAAGCTGTCCGACGTGCTCGACCGGCATTCCGGCGCCGATTCGCCGTATATCGCGGTGTTCATTCCCGGCGGCCACGGCGTGCTCGCCGGCATTCCGCACAGCAAGGACGTCAAGCGCACGCTGCGCTGGGCGCTCGACCACGACCGGCACATCATCACGCTGTGTCACGGGCCCGCATGCCTGCTGTCGGCCGCCGTCGACGAAGATCCTCAGGACTACCCGTTCAAGGACTACGAGATCTGCGTGTTTCCGGATGCGCTCGACACGGGGCCGAACCTCGACATCGGCTACATGCCGGGCCCGCTGCCGTGGCTCGTTGCGCAAAGCCTCGAAAAGCTCGGCGCGCGCGTGCTGAACAAGGACATGACCGGCCGCTGCCATCAGGACCGCAAACTGATCACGGGCGACAGCCCGCTCGCATCGAACGGCGTCGGCAAGCTCGCGGCCGCCGCGCTGCTGAAGGCGGTCGGGCACTGACGGTACGCGCCGCCCTGGCGCGGCGTCTCGCCGGGGCATGGCCGCCCGTCTCCATTCGACCGCCAGAGCCGTACGGTAGTATGGCGATTCGATGGAACCCCGCTGAATCCGAACGAGTGGCCATGCCCGAATTTCCTTCATCTCCCGGCGCCGGCCAAGGCGCGCAGGCGCTCGTCCTCATCGCCGAGGACGAACCCGAGATCGCCGAGATCCTGATCGCGTATTTCGCGCGCAACGGCCTGCGCACCGTGCACGCCGCCGACGGCCGCCGCGCGCTCGAACTCCACCTGTCGCTGAAGCCCGACCTCGTGCTGCTCGACGTGCAGATGCCGCACGTCGACGGCTGGAAGGTGCTTGCCGAGATCCGCCATCGCGGCGACACGCCGGTCATCATGCTGACCGCACTAGACCAGGACATCGACAAGCTGACCGGGCTGCGCATCGGCGCCGACGACTACGTGGTCAAGCCGTTCAACCCGGCCGAAGTCGTCGCGCGCGCCCAGGCCGTGCTGCGCCGTTCGATGGCCGGCGCGCGCCAGGAAGAGCAGCGCGTGCTGCGCGCCGCGCCGTTCGAGATCGATCTCGAGCACCACGAAGCGACGGTCGAAGTCGACGGCGTGCGCCACACGCTCGTGCTGACGCTCACCGAATTCAAGCTGCTCGCGCAGCTCGCGCGCGCGCCGCGCCGCGTGTTCAGCCGCGCCGAGCTGATGGCGACCTGCCTGCCAGAAGGCGACGCGCTGGAACGCACGGTCGACAGCCACGTCAGCAAGCTGCGCAAGAAACTCGACGATCTCGGCGTCGCGGGCGTACCGGCCAGTGTGCGCGGCGTCGGCTACAAACTGTGGAGCGGCGAGTGAGACTCGATGGCCTGAGTCGCCAGATCGCGCTGACGATGGGCGCGATCGCCTTCGGCATCACGGTGCTGATCGTCGTGACGGCCTATGCGTTCTACTACCTGCTGTACCAGTACTCGCCGGAGTCGTTCAAGCCGGAAAGCTGGCTCCCGAGCGGACCGGAGTGGGTGTGGATCACCTCGACCACACTGGTCGGCCTGTTGATCGCGGTCATCGTTGCAATCAACCTGTCGCGCCGCATCCTCGTGCCGCTGAATTCGGTGACGGACAGCATCCGCCGCGTTGCCCGCGGCGATCTCGGCGCACGCGCGGTCGCCGGCGATCGTTCGTTGAAGGAAGCGGCGCTGCTCGCCGACAACTTCAACGCGCTCGCGAGCGAACTGCAGCGCGTGACCGATGAGCAAACCTTCTGGAACGCGGCGATCGCGCACGAGCTGCGCACGCCCGTGACCGTGCTGCGCGGGCGCTTGCAGGGGCTCGCCGAAGGTGTGTTCACGCCGAGCGATGCGCTGTACCGCAGCCTGCTCGTGCAGGTCGAAGGGCTGACGCGGCTGATCGAGGATCTGCGCGTGGTCAGCCTCGCCGACAGCGGCCATCTGAGCATCGAGATCCGCGACACCGACCTTGCCGCCGAAGTGCGCGCCGTAGTCGACGCGTTCGCGCACGCGCTGCAGGCCGCCGGCCAGCAACCGGTGCTCGATCTCGACCCGCGGCGCATGCGCTGCGACCCGGTGCGCATCCGCCAGGCGTTGCTCGCGTTGCTGGAAAACGCACGCCGCCACGCAGTGCCGGGCGCGATCCGGATCCAGACCCGCATCGAAGACGGCATGTGCCGGCTGCGCGTCGAGGACGACGGCCCCGGTATCCCGGCCGAGTTCGCGCCGCACGTGTTCCAGGCTTTCCGGCGCGTCGACGAGTCGCAACCCGGCGGCACGGGCCTCGGGCTCGCCGTCGTCGCGGCGATCGCGCATGCCCATCGCGGCGAAGCGCTGTGCGTGCCGACCGGCGCGGGCGGCACGCGGTTCGAGGTGCAGTGGCCGGACGATCTCGTGCCGGCGCCCGAAAGCGAGCGGTTCGCGGCGTAACCTGGCGCCGTTACGTCGCGACACCCTCACGCGCGCGGTTCGCGCCCGACCTGGTCGAGCGGCGGGCTGAACCAGGTGCCCCGCGGCGATAAAGGTCCCATCGCCGCCCCACCACCACATTTTGTGCATCGCACGACCGAACCTGAGCAAAAAGTATCGGTTCGCGAATTCTTTTGATGTGGTGATCGCATCGCCCCCGTCACACCATTGTCCCTGCCGTCATCGGCGGCATTCGAACAAGCAGAATCAAGGAGACACGGGTGAACAAGATGCGAATCGTCGCAGCCGGCCTGCTGCTCGGCGCCTGTCTGCCGGGCGTCGCGGCCGCGCAAACCTGCAAGGTGCCGACCCTTCGGGTGCTCGCGCAGAAGAGCCTCGGCCTGTCGGTGATGGAGAAATCGCTGGCCGACTACGAGAAGAAGAACGGCACCAAGGTCGAGATCAGCTATTTCGGCGAAAACGACCGCCGCGCGAAATCGCGGCTCGACGCGTCGACCGGCGCGGGTTCGTACCAGATCTACTACGTCGACGAGGCGAACGTCGCCGAATTCGCGTCGGCCAACTGGATCGTGCCGCTCCTGAAGTACTACCCGAAGGACTACGACTACGACGACTTCCTGCCCGGCCGCCGCGCGGTCGCGAGCTACAACGGCGTCGCGTACTTCGCGCCGCTGATCGGCGGCGGCGACTTCCTGTTCTACCGCCGCGACCTGCTCGACGCCGCGCACATCCCGGTGCCGAAGACGCTCGACCAGCTCGTCGCCGCGATCAGGAAGCTGAACGCGCCGCCGAAGCTGTACGGCTGGGTCGCGCGCGGCCAGCGCGGCTCGGGAATGAACGTGTGGCGCTGGTCGCCGTTCATGCTCGGGATGGGCGGCGCGTGGACCGACAAGGGCGGCCAGCCCGCGTTCAATTCGCCGGCCGCGGTGAAGGCCACGCAGCTCTACAGCGACCTGTTCAAGTACGCGCCCCCCGGCTCGGCGACCTACGACTGGAGCAACGCGCTCGAAGCGTTCCGCTCGGGCAAGGTCGCGTTCATGATCGAATCGACGCCGTTCGCGGACTGGATGGAAGATGCGAGCAAGTCGAGCGTGGCCGGCAAGGTCGGCTATACGCGGCCGCCCGCGCCGCTGCCGTCGGCCGCGTACGGGCACGGCTTCGCGATCTCGGCGGTCGGCGCAAAGGACGACTGCACGCGGATGGCCGCCGGCCGCTTCATCGCGTGGGCGACCAGCAAGGACCAGGAGCAGGCGCGGCTGCGCAACGGCGTGTTCAGCGACTACAACCGCTCCAGCACGATCGCCAGCCCGTACTTCAAGCAGCACGTCGCGCCGCAGATCCAGGCCGGGCTGAACGACACCAACCCCGTCACGCAGGTGACGATCTGGCGGACGCCGCAGTGGCCGGATATCGGCGACAACCTCGGCATCGCGCTCGAACAGGTGTTCACCGGCACGCAGACGGACATCCGCGGCACGCTCGACGACGCGGACCAGTATGCGAAGGACGCGCTCGAACATGGCGCTCGCAAATGACGGCACGGGCGGACGCACGCTCGGCGTCCGCCCGGCCCCTTCCGCCACGTCGGCCCGGCGCGGCCGCGCGCGCCGCGACCGCACGAGCCTGCCGTGGGTGTTCCTCGCGCCGACGCTCGCGCTGCTCGCGGTCCTGAGCCTCGTCCCGACGATCGCCGCGATCAATCTCGCGCTGCGCAACCGCGTGCTGCGCTACCCGGACAGCGAATACGTCGGCCTGCGCAACTTCGTCCGGCTCGCGTCGGACCGGCGCTTCCTGAACGCGATCGAGGTGTCGGTGCTGTGGGAAGTCGTCACGGTCGCCGGCGCGGTGCTGGTCGGGATCGCGCTCGCGGTGTTCCTGTTCGAGCGCGTGCACGGCCGCTGGCGCCGCTTCGCGTCGCTGGTGCTGATCATGCCGGTGCTGCTGCCGCGCGTGTCGGCCGCGTTCATCTGGAAGTTCATGTACGCGCCGCTCACCGGCATCCTGAGCTGGCTGCTCGGCACGCTCGGCGTCGAGCACACCGCGTTTCTCGCCGATCCGCATCTCGCGCTGTACGCGGTCGCGCTCGTCGACGTGTGGCAGTGGGGGCTGTTCTTCGCGGTCGTGATCCTGAAGCTGCTGGAGACGCTGCCGCCGGAGCCGCTCGAGGCCGCGCGGCTCGACTACGCGACGACCTGGCAGGTGCATGCGTACATCGCGCTGCCGATGCTGAAGGCGCCGCTCGTCAGCCTCGTGTTCATCAAGATGGTCGAATCGCTGCGCTCGTTCGACCTGATCTACGTGATGACCAAGGGCGGCCCCGGCATCGCGACCGAAACGCTCGATCTCTACGCGTACCAGCAGGGCATCGGCCTCGCCGGCAAGGTGTCGTATGCGTCGGGCATGGCCGTGCTGATGATGGTCGCGACCACGCTGGTCTTCACGCTCATCTGGAAGAGGGTCAACAAATGGGACGACTGATGGCCCGCCGCGGCCCCGCCGCCGTTTCCACCGTCGCGATCGCCGGCGCGATCCTGCTCGTCGCCGCGTTCCCGCTGTTCTGGGCCGTGCTCAATTCGCTCAAGCACCTGCTCGACATCGTCACGCCGACGCCGCGCTTCTTCTTCACGCCGACGCTCGCGAACTACGAACAGGTGCTGTCGAGCCCCGAAGTGCTGATCGGGCTCGGCAACAGCATCGCGATCGTCGGCGCGGCGGTGCTGATCGGTGCCGTGCTCGGCGTGCCGGCCGCGTATGCGATCGCGCGCTACCCGGTGCGCGGCAAGCGCGACATCCAGTTCTTCCTGCTGTCGCTGCGGTTCCTGCCGCCCGTCGCGGTCGCATTGCCGTTGATCGCGATCTGGGTCGATCTCGGGCTGTACGACACCAAGCTGTCGATGATCGTCACGTACCTGCTCGTCACGCTGTCGACCATCACGTGGCTGTCGATCCCGGTGTTCCGCCGGCTGCCGCGCGAGATCGAGGAAGCCGCCGCGCTCGACGGCTACGGCCCGTACGCGGTGTTCTGGCACATCGCGCTGCCGGTGTGCGCGAGCACGCTGCTCGGCGGCATCGTGTTCAGCTTCGTGCTGGTGTGGAACGAACTGATGATCGCGCTCGCCCTCACGTCGTCGCGCAGCGCGACGCTGCCGGTGGTCGCGTCCGCGTTCACGTCGCTCGGCCAGGAAGTGCCGTGGGGCGTGATCAACGCGTCGACGGTGCTGCTCGCGCTGCCGCCGCTCGTCTTCGTCGGCATGCTGAGCCGCCTGCTCAATTCGATGGTCAAGGGAAAATAAGGAGAACACGTTGAAAGCGCTCGTACTCGAACGCACGCGCGAGCTCGCGCTGCGCGACATCGACCTGCCGCAAGCGGTCGGCCCCGGCGACGTCCGGATCAAGGTCCATACGGTCGGCGTCTGCGGCAGCGACGTGCATTACTACGTTCACGGCGGGATCGGCCCGTTCCGCGTCGATGCGCCGATGGTGCTCGGCCATGAAGCGTCCGGCACGGTCGTCGAGACCGGCGCCGACGTCACGCACCTGCGCGTCGGCGACCGCGTGTGCATGGAGCCCGGCGTGCCGCGCCTCGATTCGCCCGCGACGCTGCGCGGGCTCTACAACCTCGATCCCGACGTGCGCTTCTGGGCGACGCCGCCGATCCACGGCTGCCTGACGCCGTTCGTCGTGCATCCGGCCGCGTTCACGTACCGGCTGCCCGACAACGTGTCGTTCGCCGAAGGCGCGATCGTCGAGCCGCTGTCGATCGGCCTGCAGGCTGCGAAGAAGGCGGCGATGAAGCCGGGCGACCTCGCGGTCGTGATCGGCGCCGGCACGATCGGCGCGATGACGGCGCTCGCCGCGCTCGCCGGCGGCGCCGCGCGCGTGATCCTCGCCGACGTCGTGCCGGACAAGCTCGCGCTGTTCGCCGGCAACCCGGCCGTCACGACCGTCGACGTGCGTACGCGGCCGCTGGCCGACGCGGTGGCCGAAGCGTCCGGCGGCTGGGGCGCGGACGTCGTGTTCGAGGCGAGCGGCAGCGCGAATGCGTATGCGGGCCTCGTCGACCTGATGTGCCCGGGCGGCTGCGCGGTGCTGATCGGGATGCCGGTCGCGCCGGTGCCGCTCGACGTGGTCGCGCTGCAGGCGAAGGAGGGCCGCATCGAATCGGTGTTCCGCTACGCGAACATCTTCCCGCGCGCGCTCGCGCTGATCGCGTCCGGCGCGATCGACGTGAAGCCGTTCATCTCGCGCACGTTCCCGTTTTCCGAAGGCGTGCGCGCGTTCGAGGAAGCGGCGAGCGGGCACCCGCGCGACGTCAAGATTCAGATCGAAATGGATTGAGCCATGGCCCAGATCACCTGCAAGGCTTTGTCGAAGCACTACGACGGCGGCCCCGCCGTGCTGCATCCGCTCGACCTCGAGATCGCCGACGGCGAATTCATCGTGCTGCTCGGCCCGTCCGGCTGCGGCAAGTCGACGATGCTGCGGATGATCGCGGGCCTCGAGGCGATCACCGGCGGCGAGCTCGTGATCGGCGATGCGGTCGTCAACGACCTGCCGTCGCGCGAGCGCAATGTGGCGATGGTGTTCCAGAACTACGCGCTATACCCGCACATGACGGTGTACGACAACATCGCGTTCGGCCTGCGGCGGCTGAAGGTGCCCGCCGACGAGATCGACCGCCGCGTGCGCGACGTCGCGCGCATCCTGAGCCTCGACGCGCTGCTCGACCGCCGTCCGCGCGCGATGTCGGGCGGCCAGCAGCAGCGCGCGGCGATCGCGCGCGCGATGATCAAGACGCCCGCCGTGTTCCTGTTCGACGAGCCGCTGTCGAACCTCGACGCGAAGCTGCGCACGCAGTTGCGCGGCGACATCAAACGGCTGCACCGGCAACTGAAGACAACCACGCTGTACGTCACGCACGATCAGCTCGAGGCGATGACGCTCGCCGACCGCGTCGTGTTGATGCGCGGCGGCCACATCGAGCAGATCGGCACGCCGGCCGAGCTGTACGGCCAGCCGCACACGGTATTCGCGGCCGGGTTCGTCGGCACGCCGGCAATGAACTTCGCGGACGGCACGATCGCGCGCGTCGGCACGAACGTGCTGCTCGACTGCAACGGCGCGCGCTGGCCGCTCGCGTCCTCGCGCTTCGCACGGCTGCAGGACGGCCAGCAGGTGAAGGCGGCGATCCGCCCGAATCACCTGCAACTCGTCGCCGAAGGCGATCCGACCCCGGGCACGCTCACGCTGACCGGCACGGTCGAACTCGTCGAGCTGCTCGGCGCCGAGGCGCTCGTCACGCTGGACTGGCGCGGCCAGCCGTGCGCGGCCCTCGTGCCGGCCCCGATGGCCCCGGCGCCGGGCGCCGTGGTAGCGTTCCGCTTCGACGAAGAAGCCCTGCATCTGTTCGACGCCGGCACCGAGCGCAACGTCACGCTGCCGGACGCGAACCCGATCGCGCACGCGGCGCCGCCGGCGGCCGCGACGCGCACCACGCCGCCTGCCGCGACGGGCTGGTCGATGTCCCGTTCGTAGCACGCCGGCACGCCCCGACGGAGTACACGATGAACCCGGATCTCGAGATCGTTCCCACCCACCGCGACGAATCGTTTCGCGCGTGGGTCCACGACTATCCGCATTCGGTCGCGAAGTGGCACTTCCATCCCGAGTACGAGATTCATCTGATCCAGGCGTCGCACGGCAAGGTGTTCGTCGGCGACCACATCGGCGATTTCGGCCCCGGCAACCTGATCGTCACCGGGCCGAACCTGCCGCACAACTGGGTCAGCGAGCTGGCCGACGGCGAACGCGTGCCGTCGCGCGACGTCGTGCTGCAGTTCTCGCGCGATGCGATCGAGAAGATGGTCGGCGCGTTCAGCGAGCTGCAGCCGGTGATCGACCTGATCGACGATGCGGCGCGCGGCGTGCAGTTTCCCGACCGCGTGGGCATCGAGGTCGCGCCGCTGATGCTCGAACTCGCGAATGCGCACGGCTGCCGCCGCGTCGAGATCCTGATGTCGCTGTTCGACCGGCTGTCGTCGTGCCGCGAGCGGCGCGTGCTCGCCGGCCCCGGCTACCGCAGCGACGCGCAGCACTACATGTCGTCGACCATCAACCAGGTGCTGTCGTACCTGCAGCAGAACCTGCCCGGCATGCTGCGCGAAGCCGACGTCGCCGCGTTCGCCGGCATGAGCGTCAGCACCTTCACGCGGTTTTTCCGGCGTCATACCGGCTCGTCGTTCGTGCGCTACCTGAACCGGCTGCGCATCAACGAAGCGTGCGAGCTGCTGATGTTTTCCGACCTGACGGTGACCGACATCTGCTACCGGGTTGGCTTCAACAACCTGTCGAACTTCAACCGTCAGTTTCTCGCGATGAAGCAGGTGCCGCCGTCGAAGTTCCGCGCGCTGCACCGGCTCAACGAACCGCACGGTCGCGACGACGCGCCGCCCCCGCGACGCGCGCCGCCCCGCGCCCCAGACAGGACGCTTCATACGTGACATATCTCGGCATCGACCTCGGCACGTCCGAGGTCAAGGTTCTGCTCACCGATTCCCGATCGGTGCCCCTCGCGACCGGCTCGGCCGCGCTGTCGATCAGCCGGCCGCATCCGCACTGGTCCGAACAAAGCCCGCAGGCGTGGTGGCACGCGATGCTCGACGCGATCGCGTCGGTGCGCGCCGCGCATCCGGCCGGCTTCGCCGCGCTGCGCGGCATCGCGCTGTCCGGCCAGATGCACGGCGCGACGCTGATCGACCGCGCGGACCAGGTGCTGCGCCCCGCGATCCTGTGGAACGACACGCGCGCCGGCACCGAATGCGTCGAGCTGGAAGCGCTGGTGCCGGAATCGCGCGCGATCACCGGCAACATGGCGATGCCCGGCTTCACCGCGCCGAAGCTGCTGTGGCTCGCGAAATACGAGCCCGCCGTGTTTCGCGCGGTGCACAAGGTGCTGCTGCCGAAGGACTACCTGATCTGGCGCCTGTCCGGCGAATTCGTGTCCGACATGTCCGACGCGGCGGGCACGCTGTGGCTCGACTGCGCGCGCCGCGACTGGTCGGACCGGATGCTCGCCGCAACCGAGCTGTCGCGCGCGCAGATGCCGCGCCTCGTCGAAGGCAACGCGCCCGCCGCGCAGTTGCGCGATGCGTTGCGGCGCGAATGGGGCATCGACGAGCCCGTGACGATCGCCGGCGGCGCCGGCGACAACGCGGCGTCCGCGATCGGCATGGGCGTCACGGGCGCCGGCAGCGGCTTCCTGTCGCTCGGCACGTCGGGCGTGCTGTTCGCCGGCAACGACCGCTTCGCGCCGAACCCGGACGCCGCCGTGCACGCGTTCTGCCACTGCGTCGAAGGACGCTGGCACCAGATGAGCGTGATCCTGTCGGCGGCCGCGAGCCTCGACTGGCTCGCGCGTGCGCACGGCACGACCGCCGGCGCGCTCGCTGCGCGCGCCGAACGCGCCGATCCGGCCCGCGCGCCGCTGTTCCTGCCGTATCTCGGCGGCGAGCGCACGCCGCACAACGACGCGCATGCGCGCGGCGTGTTCTTCGGGCTGTCGAACGAACACGATGCGGATGATCTCGCGTATGCGGTGATGGAAGGCGTCGCGTTCGCGATGGCCGACGGCTACGACGCGCTGCGCGCGGCCGGCACGACGCTCGACGCGGTGTCCTTCATCGGCGGCGGCTCGAAGAGCGCGCTCTGGGCGCGGCTGTGCGCGAATGCGACCGGGCTCGCGATGCAGCGCCATGCGGACGGCGCGGTCGGCGCGGCACTCGGCGCCGCGCGGCTCGCGCGGCTGGCGGCGACGAACGACACGCTGGAGGAGGTCTGCGTCGCGCCGCCCGTCACGGAGACGGTCGCGCCCGATGCCGCGTCGGTCGATCTGCTGGCGGGGCGGCTCGCGCGCTACCGGCGGTTGTATCGCGCGCTGCGGGACGAGTTCGCGGCGGCCGACTGAACGCCCGCGCGATCGCGCTTGACCCGGCCCTTGGGATCGCCTTTATGCTGGGCGCAACGAATCGACAGCAAAGAGGTGACGGATGGGTACCGCCACACCCGGCTTGAACGCGTCGGCCGCCGCCGCGCGGCTCGGCGTCTCGATCAAGGCGCTGCGGTTGTACGAGCGGCACGGCCTCGTCACGCCGGCGCGCACGCCGGCCGGATACCGCACGTACGGCCCGGACGATCTCGCCCGCGCCGCCGACATCGCGGCACTGCGCAAGCTCGGCCTCACGCTCGCGCAGGTCGCGAGCGTGCTCGACGGCGACGCGCGCGATCTCGACGCAGCGCTGGCCGCCCACGAAGCGGCGCTCGATCACGGGATTCACGATTTCGTCAGCAAGCTCGACCGCGTGCGCGCGATGCGCGCCGGCCTGGCACGCGGGCGGATGCCGGCGGACGGCGAACTCACGCGGCTGCTCGACCCGGGCAGCGCCGGCGTCGCGTTCAGCCTGCCGTGGCCGTGGGGCGGCGAGTGGTTCGAGTGTCGCGATATCCGGCCGCTGAACTACATCATCGGTTCGCTGGGGAGCGGCAAGACGCGGCTCGCGCTTCGGCTGGCGGAGGCGCTGCCTGGCGCCGTGTTCGTCGGCCTCGATCGGCTGGACGACGATTGTGCGACGGCATCCGACGCATTGCGCGCCGATCCGGAATTGAAGTCGCGCGTCGATCGCACGTCGGCGTTGCTCGCCGCCAAAGGCGCAACGCCGTCGCCAGCACTGACGGCACTCCTCGTCAGCCTCGAAGCGCAAGGCCCGCGTGCGCAGATCGTCGACATGATCGAACAGGGCCTCGACCGGGCCACGCAACTGGCGTTGATCGCTCATCTGCGCGAATCCGCAGCCGCCGGCATGCGGCCGCTGTTCCTGCTGACGCGCTCGTCGGCGATCCTCGATCTGGCGGCGGTCGGCCCCGACGAAACCATCCTGCTGTGCCCGGCCAATCACAGCCCGCCTGCGCGCGTGGCGCCTTACCCCGGCGCGCCGGGGTATGAAGCCGTGGCCACGTGCCTGGCGGCGCCGGAAGTCCGCGAGCGGATCGCGCGGCGGCCGGAAGCGCGCGCTATGATGCTCGGTACGGAACGCGAAATGAATTGAATGTTTCGCGACCTGTCCGTCGGAGAACATGATGGCACGCGACACGCGGGTAGAAATCGAACTCGACGATATCGAATCGACCGAACAGTTGCACGTACGACTGATGAAGAAGTTGAGTTTCCCGGATTGGTATGGAAGAAACTGGGATGCGTTCTGGGACGCCATTACCGCGCTGGTCGATATGCCGCTCATTCTCCGGCTGAAAGGTTGGTCGGAATTCGAACGCCGCTTTCCCCGCGACGCGAAGCTGATGCGCGACTGCCTGCAGGACATGGCCCGGCAATATCCGGCCTTCGCACCCCGTGTCGAATACGATTGATCGAACTCGCCGCGAGCCGCAAGATCGTGCGTCCGTTCCTTCCAGACTAGATCGCGACAACCTCAAATGGATTTGCCCCCGGATTGACGCCATTGTGACAGTTACGCCACCGTCACGATCCCAGCCGCCCCATCCTGCGCGCCATCGCCGGGCTCACCGCATGCACGGGATCGAAGCCGAAGAATTCGAGCACGTGCCGCGCGACGTCGTCGCGATCGTTGTCCGCGCAGATCATGTGATAGCTGTTCTCCAGCACGATCCCGCGCGCGTCGGGCAGCTTCTCCAGCAGGAAGTCGGCCGAGCGCAGGCTCGTCAGCTCGTCCTCGCGCGCATGCAGCACGAGCGTCGGGCACGGCGTGCCGGCCGCGGCGTCGAGCGCCCAGTCGCGCATCCGGTCCACCTGCCGCACGCACGCGAGCGGCACCCACGCATAGTGGAAACTGTCCTGCCGCTCGAACTTCTTCTTCACGATCGCGCGGATCGTCGCGTTCTTGATACCGAACGGATCGCCTTCCTCCACGCGCATTCGCTCGGCGACACCCGGCACGCGGTACAGCACGTGCCGCAGCGACCGGTACCACGGCGTCGACCAGCCGTCGATGAACATCGGCGTCGCCAGCAGCGCGAGCCGGCCGCGCGCATGCTGCACGCGATGACACAGCAGCAGCGCGACGAGCGCGCCCATGCACATCCCCGCGACGTGCAGCGTGTCGTACTCGCGCGCCAGCGCGCGGTATTGTTCGGTCACCGCATCGAGCCACGCCTCCGCGCGCACGCCGACCAGATCCTCCGGGCGCGTGCCGTGCCCCGGCAGCGTGATCATGTGCGTGTCGCCGCCCGCGCGCCGCATCGCCTTGTGCAGCGAACCGAGATCGTATTGCGTGCCGCCGAGCCCGTGGATCAGCAGCACGCCCGTGCGGCCCGTCATGACGCGTACCCGCTCATTCGTCCGCCGGCCACACGCGCTCGAGCTGCCACACGCCCGCCACCACCGTCACGTCGACGTTCGAATCCAGCAGCGGCGCGCCGTGGTCGGTGATCGTCCGCGTGCCGCCGTCGCGCAGCACGATACGCAGCGACAGCGACGCGCGGTCCTCGCCCGCGATCTCCGCATTCCAGTAGTCGCGCAGCGCGTCGCGATCGCCCGGCTGCACGCGTTCGAGCACGAGCGGCACGGTCGCGATCTGCGCGGCGTCGACGCCGACGCCGAACACGCGCTCGACGTCGCCGCTCCACTCGATCCGGCCCGACTCGGGATCGAGCACGTACGCGATCTGGCCGGCGCTCGCGAGCGCGAGCTCCATGTTGTTCTGCAGGACGGCCGCATGCTCGTGCACGCGCTCGCGCGTCGTCTTCAGCGTGCTGACCGTCAGCACCAGCAGCGACGCGACCGCCAGATAGAGCTGCGCTTCGAGCAGCGCGCTGCCGTAATGCGCGTGAAGCGACGCGAACGGGCCGTCGCCTTGTGCGGTCTGCTCGATCACGATCAGCGCGAGCACCAGCACCGACGACGAACCCGCCCGGCCGCCGAGCAGTAGCGTCACCGCGACCGTCAGGAACAACGGGACATACGTGAGCGCGAAGCCGGCGCCCGTGCCGAATTTCCGCGACGTATCGCCGTCGAAGATCACGAGCGCGACGGCCGCGAGCAGCACGAACGCAACGATGCCGAGCACCAGGTCGAAGCGCTCGTGGTCGCCCGAACGGTGCGCGCGAAAGCGCGACCACGACGCGAGCACCGGCGTGACCAGCAGCACGCCGACGAAATCGGATGCGGCCCACACCGACCACACGTCGAAGAACGGCGCGCCCTTGAGCGTCGTGTACCACGCCGCGCCGCCGATCGCGCCGACGACGCCCGCGATCATCCCGGCGAGGATCACCGAGCGCAGGAAATACAGCCCTTCGAGCGAAAAGCGCACGCGCTGCACGAGCCAGACCGCGAGCGCGGCCGCGCCGACCTCGTCGACCGTGAACAGCACCGCGTTGACGAGGCTGCCGTGCTCGATGGCGGTCAGCGCGAGCTGCCCGACCAGGAACGCGCCGGCCAGCGTCAGCCAGTCGCGCATCGGCCGCAGCATGAATGCGCCGACCGTCACGCCGGCCGGCAGCCAGATGTAGCCCGTCAGCCGGACGGGGCCGTTGAATTCGTGCGAGATGTAGCCGGTCGCGAGATACAGCGCCGCCCAGAGCAGCGCGGCGACGAGCCCCGGCCGCGATCGTTTGGTGTCCATCGAGAATCCCTGTGTATTGCGCCGTGCGTGCGAGCGATGTGCGAATGATAGGCGGGCGGGTTGAACGGCGGAATACCGGAAGGCGGCAGCACGTTCGGGGCACCGGCGCGCGCCCGCAAGCTGGCGAGTGTGACCGGGAAGGTATCGGAAAAGTTCGCCGCTTGCCGGGCGCTATCGGGACACGTCTGCAAGCCGTCTTGTCCGGATGGCCAAAATCGCACGCGGCCGGTCATTCGGCCCTGCGATGAAAGGCATCCGAAAGCGTTCGTTTCGGCGTATCGTCCAGCTCTCTTGCCAGCACTCGACATGACCGCACACGATGAAAACAGTACCGGCCCGGCCGATATCGGCCCCTTCGACACCATGAGCCGATTTCGCATCACGTACGACGGGCCCACGCTCGATTCGTCCGAGATGGACGTACGCGAACTCGCGCCCGCGCTGCTGGCATTCGGCGATTTGCTCGACGCGTCGACGCGCGCCCTGTGCGGCGCTCAGGTCCGGCCGCAGGTCAACGTGCGCGGCAGCTTCAAGACCGGCAGCTTCGGCATCGACTTCACGCTCGCGACCTCGCTGCTCGGCCGCATGCGCGACATGCTGAGCGGCAGCGAAGGCACGGCGCTCGCCAATGCGGTGACGATCCTGACCGCGCTCGGCATCGCCGCGCCCAGGGCGAGGAAGGGGCTTTTCGCCGTCCTCAAATGGCTGCGTGGGCGCGAGATCACGCACGTGCGGATGCAGAACAACACCGCGGTGCTGGACGTCGACGGCGACGAACTGGAAATCGACCTGCCCGTCCTCACGCTGCTGAGTGACGTCCGCGTTCGCCAAGCCATCGCGCAAGTGCTTGCGCCGCTCGCTCGCGAAGGCATCGAGATTTTCGCTGCCGGCACCGATACCGAGGTATACGAGACGGTCGCCCACAACGAGATCGCATGGTTTCACGCGCCGGAGCCAACCGATTCGCTCCTGCTCGACGAGCATCGCAAGATGGCATTCTCGATCGTGTCGCTCGCGTTCAAGGACGACAACAAGTGGCGCCTGTACGACGGCACGTCGACGATTCACGCGACGATCACCGATGCCGGCTTCCTGTCGCGCGTGAACAACAGCCAGATCAGTTTCAGCAAGGGAGACGTGCTCTTGTGCAATGTCCGTATGCAGCAGTGGCAAACTTCGGACGGGGCAAAAACCGAATACGAGGTCACGGATGTCCTCGAACATCGCCCGGCCGGCCTGCAAATTCGGTTGCCGGGCATGTGATCCGCACCAAAGCCTCGCGCCCGACGCAACCTCTCATCACTGATGAAACCCGCGATCCATCTGCGTGCTGCCTCCCAGGAAGATCTCCCGTTCCTGCTGACGCTCCGTCGACTCACGATGACCGAGCATCTGCAGCGCGTCGGCGCGCCGACCGACGATGAAGCGCACGACCGCCGCATCCGCGCGAACTTCGACGACGCGATGATCGTCTGTGAAGGCGCCGATGCCATTGGCCTGCTGAAGGTGACACGCGCCGCCAGCGAATGGCACGTCCATCAGATCCAGATTCTCCCCGCGCGCCAGGGCCAGGGAATCGGCGAAGCCGTGCTGCACACATTGCTGACCGACGCGGCGCACGCGCGCGTGCCGGTATCGCTCAGCGTGCTGCACGGCAACCCGGCGCGGCGGCTCTACGAACGGCTCGGCTTTCGCGTCGCGTCGGCAACCGACACGAGCGCGAGCATGGTCTGGCACGCGTGACGCGCGTCATGTCGACGCCGCCGCATGGCCATTACTGCGTGATCTTCGCGTCCTTCAGCAGATTGCCGATCATCTGCGCACTCGCCTTCTCGGCCGCGATCGCCTGCAGTTGCTGCTGAAGCGTCGGCTTCGCGGTCTCGAAGCCCGGCACCTGCGTCGGCCGCTTCGCATCCAGCTTCACGATCGCCCGCACGCCATCGACCGGAATCGAATCCTTCGTCACCGCGCCGACCGACAGCTTCTCGAGCGCCTGCGCGACGGGCAGCGGCAATCCGGCCGTCTTGCCTTCCACCGCCGGCGTGTTGAAGCTCACCCACGGCAGCTCGCCGCCGGTATCGCGGCTCGGCGCCACGCTGTACTGGCGCGCGAGCCCGTCGAACGACTTGCCCGCTTTCAGCTCGCTCAGCACGGTCGCCGCCGCGACCGGATCCTTGACGACGATCAAACGCGGCTTGAATTCGTTCTTGCCGAGCGCGGCGACGAGTTCGTCATAGCGCGCCTTGACCTGCTCGTCGGTCACCGGCTCCGGCTTCACGTGGTCGCGCAGGTACAGCTGCACCTCGGCCGTCACCTTCGCCTGCTGCATCGCCGCCTTGACCTCGGGCTTGTCCGCGTAGTTCGCCTTTTCGGCCGCCTGCTGAACCAGCACGCGCGTGATCAGCTGATTCTTGATCGCCTGGCGGATCTGCGGCGAATCGGGCTGACCGGACGCGCGCAGCAGCGTATCGACGTCGGTCTGCGTGATCGGCGTGCCGTTGACGGTCGCGACGGTCGCCGCCGTCTGGGCGTGGACAGGGCCGCTCAGTGCGCTGGCCAGCGCAACGATCGTCAACAGGCGGTTCGGTGTCGTTTTCATTTTCATCGGGGTTGTCACTTCGAGCATAAGAAACGCGGCAGCGGCAGCCGCGCCCGTTCATCGGGCACGCCCGCGCAGCGTCCGCGGGTGCCGCTGTCATTGTGCACGGAACCGCGTTTGCGCGTCGGGAGGTTGGGGCGGCTGGCCACCGTGGTGCGGCACGCAGTGTGCCCACCGTTCATTGCATGCGCGTTGCGCAACCATCCCGAGAAAATGCGTCGATGGTCTTCACGACTTTCCGTCCGCGTCCGCAGCCGCGGCCCGAAGCGACCGCACCAGCACGTTCAGCCCGTCAGGGCGTCCACCGGTACACGGTGATGCTGTTCCCCTTCACGTTGTTCTTCATCACCACGTACTCGCCGTTCGACCGGCGGTACGCGCGGATGCTGTACATCGCATCGATCGCGCTGCTGGTGTCGACCGTCGCGGGGCTCGTGTTGACGAGCGTCGTGTCGAGCTTGCCGGTGGTGAGGTTGAACGCGTCGACGTTCGGCCACAGCGGCCCGCTGCTGCTGAACCAGTAGCCGACGAACAGGTGGTTGCCCGCCGCGTCGATCGATTTCGCGCCGCTGTGCGGCAGCGTGATCACCGGGTCCGGCTTCGTCGTATTGCCTGCTCGCCAGCCGTGATACACCTCGATGCGCGTGCCGATCGACGTCCAGTCGTTGCTGCCGAGCGCGCCCTGCGCGAGCACCATCGTGTCGCTGTCCGCGAGATACACGATGCGCGTGAGCGGCTGGATGCTGGCCGGAATGCGGGTCGCGACGCCCGGCCCCCACGACGGCTTGCCATCCGCGTCGAAGCCGGTCAGCGGGTAATGCGTGATCGCGCCGGTCTTGTCGAGGCCGGCCCACACGCCACCCTGGCTGTCGAGGCTGAAGCCGCCCGTCACGCGTTGCGTCGTGTTGAACGCGGGGCCCGGAATCGAGCCGTCCGGAATCGCGATGTAGCCGTTCGCCGCGTTGAAGTGATAGAAGTAGAAAATCGGCGGATTCTGGCCGGCCGCGACGAGGATCCGGTTCGCGCCGACCGACGTGATCATCCCGAAGTGCTCGTCGCGCTGCGTGTCGCTCATGTTGATGCGCGGATCCGACGGGTACGTGAACGGATCGACGGTATTCGCGACGAACTTGCCGCCCGCGCTGCCGCTGTAGATATGCGTACCGCCGTAGAACAGCGCACCGTCCGTGACCGGGTCCGGCGCGGCGATGCCTTCGAAGTTCAGCGACTGCAGCGTCCAGCGCAGGTTGCCGTTGCTGCCGTACGCATGAATGTCGGTCGCGCCGTTGCGCCCGAGATCCCAGCTGCCGCCCCACGGATTGTTGAGCACATAGAGGTTGCCGCCGGTGTCCTTGCCGATCCCGACGATGCGCGTGAAGCGTTGCGGGCCGACCTGCCCCTTGATGCCCGTCGTCGTGTCGAGATAGCCGCCGCGCACGCCGAACGTGCCGGCCAGCGCAGGCTGGCCCGATATCGAATAACGCTTGATGTTCTGGTCGGGGCCTTCGTCGCCCACCAGCAGTTGCCCGGCCGCCGCATCGACATGCAGCGCCGACGGATGCGAGCCGGCCGGCATCCGGATCGTATTCAGCAGCGCGCCGGTCGGCCTGAAGCCGACGATCGAGCCGGCGCTTTTCTGCGCGACCCACACGTTGCCCGCGCCGTCCACCGCGAGCGCGCCCGGCGCCGACACGCCGATGTCCCGCTGCCACACGCCGTCGGTCGTGAATACGCGCACGCGATTGCCGTAGAAGTCGCTCGCATAGAGCAGCGAGCCGGCCGTCGCGAGCCCGGTGACGACATCGATGCGCGGCTGGTTGGTCGCCGCGCTGATCTGGATGACACGATCGCGAACCTTCGTCGCGCGGCTGTAGCGCCCCACCGCGCCGCTGCCGTACGTCTTGCCGGGCTGCAGCGCGACGAACAGCGACGTTGCATTGCCGGTGATCGCGCTGCCCTGGAATTCCGAATGCGCGCCGATCGAGCCGATGCTCTT
Source organism: Burkholderia sp. IO2 (assembly GCF_029522185.1). Lineage (NCBI taxonomy): Bacteria > Pseudomonadati > Pseudomonadota > Betaproteobacteria > Burkholderiales > Burkholderiaceae > Burkholderia > Burkholderia sp. IO2. Next base: position 125,076 of record NZ_JAKWFH010000005.1, read on the forward strand.
GCCGTTCTGGTAGATCGCGACGCCGCCCTCATCCTCGTCCCACATCGACGCCGTGTAGATCACGCCTTCGGGCGCGACCCACATCGCGCGCGCGACGTTGCCGACGTGCGCGGCGAGCGTGCCGTACGTATTCGCGAGCCAGTCGGTGGTGTTGGCTGCATGAGCAGCGGGTGCACATGCGGCGATCGCCGCGGCAACGAGCGCGGCCTGGATGCGTTTTCTGGCGACCATGACGGATGCTCTCCTGAACAGGGTAGTCATTCACATGAGGGATCGGCCGGCCAGATGGCTTGAAGCCCGCGAGATGTAAATTCTTCCCCGAATCATCCGGCGCAGTCGGTATGACATACGGCATGCATTCGATCATGCGCAGGGCGAGAATAACGTCATATAAATCGAAAAAAATTGCGAATCGCCCCATGCTTGCGGCGAGCGCCGCCGCCCGTCAGTGAATGGTCACTTACGCGCCGGATCGGGAATGGGGAAAATCAGGCGAGCGCCTGTCGGAATATCGCCGCCGATTCGACGTCGATCGATTGAAACGGCGAATGCCATTTCGGCAACATCGGGACAAGCCGCCGCCCCAAAACACATTGCCGGCCCGAATCCGTATCGAATCCGGGCCGGCGAATGTCATTTGCCGCGGGTTGGGCAACGCGGCGTTGCGCCGCCGCGTTGCCACGCGTCATGCCGACGTTTCCCGCACCTTCACCTCGGCTACGCGCGCACCGTCCGAATCGTCGTCGTCGCGCGGCGCGTCGAGCTGCCCTTCCCACTTCGCGACCACGGCCGCCGCGATCGAGTTGCCGACGGCGTTGGTGGCCGAACGCCCCATGTCGAGGAACATGTCGACGCCCATGATCAGCAGCAAACCGGCTTCGGGCATGTTGAACTGGTTGAGCGTCGCCGCGATCACGACCAGCGACGCGCGCGGCACGCCCGCCATCCCCTTCGACGTCACCATCAGCATCAGCAACATCGTGATCTGCGTGCCGAGCGGCAGATGGATGCCGTACACCTGCGCGATGAACAGCACCGCGAACGTGCAGTACATCATCGAGCCGTCGAGGTTGAACGAATAGCCGATCGGCAGCACGAAGCTCGAGATCTTGCGGTTCACGCCGAAGCGGTCGAGCGCGTCCAGCAGCTTCGGATACGCGGCCTCGGAGCTGGCCGTCGCGAACGACAGCAGGAACGGCTCGCGAATCAGCCGGATCAGCGTGAACGCGCGCTTGCCGAGGAACGTCACGCCGGCCAGCGTCAGCACGGCCCACAGCAGCGCGAGCGCCAGGTAGAAGCTGGCCATGAACTTCGCGAACGTGAGCAGGATGCCGAGCCCTTCGGTCGTGATCGTCGACGCGAGCGCCGCGAACACCGCGACCGGCGCGAACCCCATCACCGCCCCCGTCACCTTCAGCATCACCTGCGCGAGATCCTCGATCACCCCGGTCAGGCGCTTGCCTGCGTCGCCGAGCGCGGACAGCGCGGTGCCGAAGAAGATCGAGAACACGACGATCTGCAGGATTTCGTTGTTCGCCATCGCCTCGGCGATCGACTTCGGCACCAGGTGCACCACGAAATCCTTCAGCGTGAACGCGCCCGTCTTCAGGTTGAGCGCCGCATCGGACGGCGGCAGCGGCAGGCTCAGGTGGCTGCCCGGCTGCAGGAGCGTCGCAGTCAGCAGGCCGAGCAGCAGCGACGTGAACGACGCGATGAAGAACCAGCCGAACGCCTTGACGCCCACGCGGCCCACCGCGCTGCCGTCGCCCATCTGCGCGATGCCGACGGTCAGCGTCGCGAACACCAGCGGCGCGATGATCATCTTGATCAGGCGCAGGAACACATCGGACAGCAACGACACGTACCCGGCGACCTCCTTCGCCATCTTCGGGTCGGGAAACGCGCTATGGCAGGCGTAACCCACGGCGATGCCAAGAATCATCGCGACAACGATGTACCTGGTAATGTTGTGCTTCTTTTTCATTAGTGATCCAAATTACAAAGCGTATGTTGCTAACGGCTGGCCCATCATTCGCGTCCGGCTGCGAATCGAAACCTGTGTCTCCAAGCGGGCGACCCTGTCCGGTTCGGGCGGTCGCCCGGGCGGACAAGGGGGGGCATTCTAACGCAAATGGTCGGCCGGCTTTCAAATCTGAAAGCGCCGCGGGTTGATTTGCGTCCTGATGTCGTCGGGAAAGGGCAGGTGTCGCGGTCCGGCTCGCTTCCGGTGCGGCCGGATGCCGGGGAATTTCAGCGGATCGGATAGCGCGCGGCTTGCCGGAAGGCCGCGGCGAACGTGTCGACGCGATGCGCGCCGGTGGCGTCGGGCGTCAGGCAACCAGCACGTAGGTGCGGAAGAAATCGCCGAGCGCGGCGGCCGTCTGTTTCATGTCGACGGACGTGCCGAGGCTGCGGTCGAGCCACAGGCCGTTGAACAGCGCGAAGACGATGTTCGTCGCACCGGCAGGATCCAGCGATGGCCGGACCCAGCCTTCGGCCTGGCCGCGCGCCAGCAGCGCCGCAAGATCCGCGCGCATCTTCCGGTCGAGCCCGACGATATCGGGGCGGCGTTCGGCATCGCGCGCCAGTTCGAGCCAGCTGTCGACACCGAGGCCGTCATCGCCTTGCGCCATCATCCCGGCCAGCTCGTCGGCCGTGATGCCGGCCAGCCCAAGCAGGCCGTCCCTGCTGAGGATGCGGTTGAAGTCCCGCGTATAACGCTCGACCTCGACCGCGATGATCGCGTCGATCATCTCGCGCTTGTCGGCGAAATACCGGAACACCGCGCCCGCGCTCATGTCGGCCGCCGCACAGATATCTTCCGTGCGCGCGCCGTGGAACCCCTTGGCCTTGAAGACCCGGGCGGCCGCGGTCAGGATCTGCTCGCGGCGCTGCTGATGAAGGTTTTCGTTCCGTGTACGCGCCATGCTTCCCGAAATAACCGGACTAAATCGTCGCATTATAGGGAAGGCATCGACCCGAATCAAATCCGGCGCCATCGTTGCAATCGAAATCGCGATCGCGGGAAATCGTCACGCACCGGGCGACACGATCCAGCGATCACGACAGATTCTCACAAAGATGCGCAGACCTCGACACTACGGCACGTAAACGATCTGTAATATTTGGAAATGATTCGCATTGACGCCGTACGCCGACGTCGATGCGCAATCCCGGGCCGGAAACGCGGCACCGCGTTCGCGTCAAGGCTTCCATCAGGTCGAGTCCGGCATTTCATCAGTATTCCTCTGAAATGACGGATCGATAAAAAAGCGGCATCGTGATGAACATTCTGTACACCAACTTCCACGGCGATTACGGCGGCGGCCAGGACACCTACGTCCGCGATCTCGCCGTCGCGATGAGCCGCCATCACCGCGTGACCGTCGCGTCGCCGGCAGGCAGCCGCCTGTCGCGACTGCTGAAGGACAGTCCCGACGTGGCGATCTTCGACATGGAATTCAAGCCGCGCTGGAACCGGCTGTGCCGGGAGATTCTCCGGCTGCGCCGGCGGATCGCCGCCGAGCGCTTCGACGTGATCCATGTGAACGGGGCCGCCGATCACCGGCAGGTGATGCTGGCGCTGCTCGGCTGCCGGTATCGGCCCGCGATCGTGCTGACCAAGCACAACACCTATCGCGCCGACAGCCTCGGCAACGTGCTGCGTGCGCGGCTGGCCACCGACCACACGATCGCGGTCAGCGACTACGTCGCCAGCATGCTCGCGCTGCGCTCGCCGTACGGCAACGTCACGGTGGTCAAGCACGGCGTGCGCCGGCCGGCCGCCGAACGACTGGCCGGCGACGAGATCCGCCGCCGCAAGATCGCGCTGTTCGGCGCGTCCGGCGCGGAGGCGATCGTGCTCGGCAGCAGCGCCGGCACCACGCCCGAAAAAGGCTGGATGGACCTGATCGCGGCGCTGGGCCGCCTGCCGGAAGCCGAGCGCGAGCGGTTTCGCGTGCTGCTGATCGGCGCGGAGCCGTCCGGCGAGCAGCGCGAACAGCTCGCGCGGCACGGCATGGCGTCGCGCACCGCGTTCACCGGACGGCTCGACGACGTGTGGGCGCCGTTCTCGATCATCGACGTGTCGTTCGTGCTGTCGTACCACGAGAGCCTGTCGTATGCGTGCCGCGAAGCGATGTCGCTCGGCTGCCCGGCAGTCGAGCCGGGCGTGGACGGCTGGGTCGTCCCGCCCCGCGAGCCCGCGGCGATCGAAGCGATCCTGCGCGCGATCGTGCAGGAACCCGGCTGCGTCCGCGCGATGGGGCGCAGCGCGCGGCTGAAAGGCAAGCGCGAATTTTCGTTCGACGCGTTCGTCGACGCGACCTTGTCCATCTATCAGAAGTCGATTCGACACAACCCGTACCGCTGAGTGACTTCCTTGAGATCCACGAAATGGCATTGAATATCTGGAAGAAGTACTGGGACCTGCGCACGCAGGAATGTCCGTGTGACGTGCACTTCGTCGAATGGCTGGAATCCGTGCACCTCAAGGGCATCCGCATCTATCACTTCGGCACCGGCGGCCACCACCATGTCGGCATCGAATGCGCGCGGCCGCACCTGAACAACACCGTCTTCGGCGTGACGGCATCGCCGAAGGAATACAAGTCGTATGTCGATCTCGTCACGCGGCAACCGGAGGTGAGCAAGACCTACCTCGCGTATTTCGGCGACATCTATACGAGCCATTCGCGCCTGCTGCCGACGTTCGACGTCGTCACGCTGTTCCATCTGTGCGAATTCCGCGGCGAAGCGAACAGCCGCTACGGCGCGAAGACCGACGAAGAAGTGCTCGACCTGTTCGCGCGCCATACCGCGCCCAACGGCCATCTGTTGTTCTACACGGGATCGTCGGCGTATCGAAAGGCCGAACCGATCATCGCGCGGTGGGCCGCCAATGCCGATTTCGTCGAGGTCGGCGACTTCAAGACCCTGCGGATTTTCCGCAAGGCCGCGTAATCCCGCTTTCCTGCGACCCGCCGATGCTTGCGCGCACCCCACGCTATCCGATCCTGATGTATCACCAGATCCGCCCGCTGCCGCCGCCGACCGACCGGCTGCGCAGCCTGAGCGTCGCGCCCGACGCGTTCCGCCGCCAGATGACGCTGTTCCGGCGGCTCGGCTACCGCGGCCTGAGCGTGCGCGAACTGCAGCCGTACCTGCGCGGGGAGCGGCAGGGCAAGGTCTTCGGCATTTCGTTCGACGACGGCTTTCTCAACGTGCTGACGCATGCGATGCCCGTGCTGGATGCGCTCGGATTCACCGCGACCTGCTACTTCGTCGCCGGCCGGTTCGGCGGCGCGAACGACTGGGACGCGGGCGCGCCGACCACGCGCTCGCCGCTGATGACCTGCGAGGACATGCTCGCGCGGCGCGATCACGGCCATGAAATCGGCTCGCATACGCTCGATCACGTCGCGCTGTCGTATGTGCCGGCGCCTGTTTCGGACTTTCAGCTTACCGAATCGAAGCGGCAACTCGAAATGCTGAGCGGGCAATGTGTCGAATCGTTCTGCTATCCGTACGGCGATCTCGACGCACGCGTGCGCGATCAAGTCATCGCTGCCGGTTACGGCAACGCGACGACGACCCGACGCGGATGCGCCGGCGCGGCCGACGATCCGTTTCTGTTGCCGCGGATTCCGGTCGCGGGCGGGGTCGGGGCTGCGAGGCTGTGGTTCAAGTGCTGGAAGGGGCGGATAGCGGGGCGCCGATAAGTATCCAGGCAGTTCGTCCGGATGAACCGGTACCACGCCGAGCCAATACCCGTCTCCTTCGATGTCACTGTCATCATCCGCACCTTGTGTGGGCCATATTCATCGTTCTGGTCAGCAATCCTTCACGCTCCGACCGCACTCGAAGCATGTCGCGAGCAAGGGACCAGGAAGCGTCCGCGGCCGGCCCATGCGCCGCCGAATCTCGGCGGCAATCATCACGTCGCACGCAGCGCGGCGACTGCAACGTGCGTGCGCCGTGTCCCGGGCAATGCGATTCAGAAGCGGTATCCGACCGACAGGAACGTCACGATCGGATTGACCCGGAATTTGCTGGTGCTCGTGACCGTGCCGACGGATGACCGGGTAGTGAGCGTGGCGCGCGTCGATACCCACGAATACGCGACCGACGCGTTGATCGACCAGTGCGAATCGATGTTGTAGGTCAGGCCGCCGTTGACGACGGGCGCGAAGGAATGACTGAGCGACACGGATGTCGGTCCCTCGAGCGCAGTCCCGACGGTCGGCGAGAAATAGATCTGGCCGGTGGAAACGGGATTGCTGAGCTTGATGTTGCTGAACCACGTGTAGGTGACGCCGGCGCCCAGATACGGCCTCAACCGTGCATTCGGCTGGCCGAAGTAGTAGTTGAAGATGATCGCTGGACTCCAGGCCCGCGCGGTCCCCAGCTCGCCGAAACCGCTGAGCGTACCTGCGCCGTTCAAGTGCCAGGTCGGCGGAAAGCCCATGACCGTCGTCGCCGCGATATGGTCGGTCAGGAAGTACGTTGCGGTCAGTCCGAACGTATCGCCGCTTGCGATGTCCCCGCCGCTGCCGGTCATCACTTGCGACTGGCCGAGTGCATTGAGGGTCAGCGGATCCGCCGATCCCTGCGGGGCAAAGTGGGACCAACCGGCACTGACCACCCACTGACCGGCTGATTGCGCATGCGCGCCAGAAATGGCCGCGACCAATACGACGGCTCCTGCACTGATTCGTTTCATGATTGTCTCCAGATTTTGGTGTTGGTGTTCAAGAATCGTGAAACCTGTCTTCATCGCCGTGCGCCACGCATGACTTGCGGGCTGTTCCCGCGCGTGTGACGCGCGACGCCAAAAACGTCGGGTGCTGCTTCGTCAAGCGAAATTCCCGCTCCATAAATTCGGATTCCGAATCTATTTGCTCAATTCAATGCCGAACGTTCCGGGAATCGACAATCAGTGATGTTCGGGTTCCACGGAAGTCGAAAAGGCGAACGGGAAGCGGCCCACCACCGTATTGGCCTTCGCTGTCTGCGCGTGATCGCTCAGCGCCACATGCAGGGTGAGCCCGCGCGACGGATCGTCCACCATGCTCACCCGCGCACCCTCGACGCCGGCATCCTTCAGCGCAGAGACCAGCGCGTCGAACGTCTCCCATCGTTTGAGTTCGGGCTTGAAGATCTTGCCGACCGCCGTAAGCGGCATCGCATCGACGATATGAATCCGCTTCGGTATCGCGGCGCGCTCGCCGATCATGCCGCGTATGAACGTGTCGAGCTCCGTCTCGGTTGCCGTTGCGCCGGCTTTCAACTGCACGTACGCGACCGGCAGCTCGCCGGCATGCACGTCGGGACGTCCGATTGCCGCAGCGATCTGCACGGCCGGGTGGCGGTGCAGCGGTTCTTCGATCGTCGCCGGATCGATGTTGTGCCCGCCCCGGATGATGAGCTCCTTGCGGCGGCCCGTGAGCCAGAAGTAGCCCTGCGCATCGCGTCGCGCGAGGTCCCCGGTGTTGAGCCACTGCCGGCCGTCACCGAGATCGAGCCACAGGCTCTTGTTCTGATCTTCCTGAAGATAGCCCGCGAACACGTTCGGCCCGGAAATCGTCAGCACACCGACTTCGTTCTCGACGCAATCGCGCACGTAGCGGCCGGCGTCGTCGAGTATCACCGCCTTCATCATCTGGCCGGGGATGCGCAAGCCGATCGAACCGAGACGCCGTTCGCCGCCTGGCGGATTGACGCTGCTGACGCAGGCGCCCTCGGTGAGCCCGTAGCCTTCGAGGATCCGGACCCCGGTGCGATCCTGGAACGTGCGGAATACTTCCACGGGCATCGGCGCGGCACCGCACAGTCCATATTCCAGCGAGTCGATGTTCCGGCCGTCGACGGGCACGTCGAGCAACGCCGAATACAAGGTCGGCACCGCGCTGAAGAAATTGATCCTGTGGTGCTCGACGATTTCCCAGAATCGTCTGACGACGCCGTCGCCGCGATAGCCCTGTGGCGTACCCAGCACCACATGTGCGCCGCGCGAGAACGGCACCAGGCCGGTTGCCAGCACGGCATTGACATGGAACAGCGGCAGTCCGCAGAACACGGTCTTCCCCGGGCCCATCCCGGCGCCGACGACCTGCCCGACGCTCCAGGCATTGGCCACCTCGTTGCCGTGCCGGCGAATCGCGATTTTCGGCAATCCCGTCGTGCCGCCCGTACAGAAGTAGGACGATATGTCGTCGGCTTCGAAACGCCGTGGGATCAGCAGCGAATCGCCGGATTCACGCGACATCGCACTGTCGAAATCGCGGATCGCGACGTGGCGCGGAACGGCGCCGCGCACGCCCGCGCGCCCGTGCAACCGTTTGCATTCGCGACGCTGCATCGCGCGTGCGGCAATGCGGCGCCACCCCTGCACGCGCTCGGCCAGATCGATCAGGACGAGGCTTTGCAGCGACGGCACCTCGCTCAGGACGGGCTGGATCTTCGACCAGATATCCGTTCCCGGAAAAGGCGCCAGCGTCACCAGCACCTTTGCGTTTGCGGCCTTGAGCAGCGATGCGATCGCCGGCCCCTCCAGCAACGGATTGATCGCGCACACGATCCCGGCCGCTTCGCCTCCCCAGATGACGAAATGCGTTTCCGGCAAATTCGGCAGCACGTAGGCGACCACCGCGTGGCGATCGATACCGAGGCGCGAAAACATGTTCGCGGCGCGGGTGATATCCCGCAGAAGCGCCGCATAGGTCCAGCGCAATGGCTTGCGATGATCGTCGGCGCGCAGGAAAAACGACAAGGCCGGCGCGCTCGGGTCGATTGCCGCACCACGGCCGATCATCTCGTAAGTGCTGGCCGGGAGGTCGGCGGGCGGCCCCTGGTTTTCGATCCGAAGCACGTCCGCTTCGGTTGCGATGGCGTTCATGCGAGCTCGTCCACGATTCGGTTGCGTTGCACACCGAGGTCGATCGCCCCGTCCCTGCTCCGGATCCGCGACTCGACCAGATCCCCGGCCTTCAGGTACTGCGGGCGCGCGGCCTGAACCTTCGTGAAAATCCGCCACTTCATGTGCTCCGGCAGCAACGCGGCAATTCGTTGCTTCGCCGGCGACGGAATGCTGAGCGCGCACCCGGACGGCGTGCCGGTTGCAAGCAAGTCACCGGCGTTCAGATCCTGAACACCCGAAAGTTCCGTCAGCGTTTCGGCCGGACCGTACACGAGGTTCCCCGTCGAATCGCTCTGCCGCACGTCCCCGTTCACGGTCAGTGTCAGCGTCAGCGCGTGCAGCCGTGCGATATCGCTGGCCTCCAGCAGGCACAGATACGGCCCGACCGGCCCGAACGTCCGATAGCTTTTCCCCTTGTAAAACTGCATTTGGGGAATCTGGATATCGCGTGCGGAATAGTCGTTGACGATCACGAGGCCTGCGACGTACTCGTGCAGGTTCTTGTCGGTGACGGCTTGCCGGGACGTGATATCGCGGCGAAGCACGAGCCCCAGTTCGATCTCGTAGTCCAGAAACCGCACATGTTGCGGCCGGATGACGTCGGAATCGGCGGCGACGATGCAGCTCGTCGCCTTCGTGAAGATCATGTTGAATGACTTCGCATCCGGATTCATGCCGGACTCGATCATGTGCTGGCGATAGTTGGCGCCCTGGCAAACGAACCGTTGATTGCGCGTGACCGGCGACAGCCACTCGACGTCCGATTCGGGAATCGTTTCTCCGTCGAGCGCGGCGAGGTCATCGATCCGATGTGCGCGCACGAATTCGCCGGTCGTCGGGTAGTCGCCCGGTATCGGCGTGATCCGGTGATGCCTCACCACGCCCCATTGGGCGCGCCCCTGATGCCGGTAGTGCAAGACGTGCAATGCCATGAAGATGCCTCGAACAGGTCTGAGTGAAGATGAAGGTCACGCAAACAGCTTCGCGAGCGTGCGCAGCTTCGCGAACGTGACGTCCGGACTGGCCCGGAGGTTTCGGATGAGCGATGCGATGCTGGCGGCGGTGATCTTCGGTTTGGTGAAGCTGCGCGGCATCCGCGGGCCCCACTGCGACATCGCTTCACGGCTGACTTCATGGATGCCCGTCGCCACGTCCGCCGTGAACATGTCCCCATCGCAATAGTGTTCGTGCTTGTCGCCCCAGGGGTCCTGCCAATAATCGAAGACCTGGCTGCCGAGAATGTGGCGACCCATTCCCCATGCGTGCGTCCATCCTTTTTCGCTCAGCACACGCTGCCCGATCCCCACGGCGTCCGCGTCCACCAGCTCGAATGCCGAGTGGCTGTAAAGCGCTGCGAACCCCTGTGCCAATGCCAGCGTATGGTGATCCGTGGGGGTCGCCCCGCGATCGAGCCGCAAGAACGCGACGGCGGGCGATCCATCCGGCAACACCTGAACGTCGCTCGGGATGAAACCGAAGTGAGACGTGTACCACGCACAAGTCGCCTGGAAATCGGCGAGTTCGAGCACGACATGACCGAGGCGAATCACTTCCGGCGCCGCCAGCGGCGCACGCTGGGTATCGTTCACGCGAACGACGGAATCGGGCGAGTTGAACGGTAACGCCGACCGGTGCGGCAGGGCGCCGGCCCGCGCTTGTCCCGCGACCGCGTCGACACGAAAACCCGACGGATCGACGAGCGTGACGCGATGGCCGCCACCGGGCCACGGCGACGGCGCCACGTCCGACGCGCCCGGCACGCCGGCAAGCTTTCGCAGTGCGTCGATGCCGTCCACTTCAAGCCCGAAGCCGACGAACCGGTTTTTTTCAGCCCGCCGGACGACGTAGCAGAACGGTGTGGCGGCCGTGCCTCGAAGGAACAAATGTTCGCCGTCACGGGATACCGTCCGCAGGCCGAAGTCGTTGAGAAATCGTTCGGCCCGTTCGAGATCGGGACGCTCGAACATCAAATAGGAAAGCGCCCGAGCCTTCGTCGTCGGCTGGGGACTCCGTGCGGGTTGTGCAGTCGTGAGCTTCATGGGGGCCTCAGGAAATCGGCTGGGCAATGTGATCGGACAGCGACGACAACGCGGTGCGCGCACCAAGCAATCGCAGGGATTCGAGAACCAGACGGGTCGAGTCGGCCACCGGGCCTTCGTGCAGGACCGTTTTGTCCGGCCGAATCACGGCCGCCCAGCCAAACCGCACGACACCCGGCATGAACGTACCGTCCAGGTCCTCCCATCCGTCGTCCTCGATGCGATGAAGGCGCTGCCCGCGGTGCATCACCTGCACCACGACGCCGCCCGCCGCGATCAGCGCGGCTCGCGCGCCGGCGTCGAGCTCGACGCCCGGATCCCGTCCGAATCCGATCAGCGCGAGACCAGTACCGAACACGTCGTCGCTCAGGCGGATCGTCCCATCGTGCCTGCGCAGCCATCCCTGCGGCAGGGCTGCACCGCGCACGAGCCGCGTGGACGAATGGCCGGGGACGAACAGACCGCTCCGGAACGCATTCTTCGGCTTGATCCCGAGTTCGTCGAAATGATTCCGTAGCGGCGGAACGAGCCGCGTCAATCGCATCAGACCATGCGTGAACAACGCGATCCCGGCGTTTCGCGGCATCACGAGCTTGCCCATGAATTTCGCGACGCCGATCATCGCCTTGGCGTGCGGTCGGCGTTCCCGATCGTAGGAATCCAGAATTTGCGGGGTTGCGTGGCCTTTGACGACCCACGCCAGTTTCCAGCCGAGATTCGCGGCATCGCGCAGGCCGGCGACGAGCCCCTGGCCAACGAACGGCGGCGTGATATGGGCGGCGTCGCCCGCGAGAAAAACGCGCCCTTTGCTGAACGTCGTGACGGTTCGGGCATGAAAACGGTACACGGCCTTGCGTTCGATCACCATGTCCTCGATGCCACCCCACGGCGCGAGCAGTTCGCGGATGCGTTCGTCGGATTCCATCTCTTCGCGCGTCTCGTCAGGATGGAGCATGAACTCCCAACGCTCGCGCCCCCCGGGTGCGGTCATATGAGGCGTCGGTCGCCGGTGGTCACAGATGAACTCGACATGGTCGATGGGTCGGCGCACGTTTCGCGCATCGACGATCAACCAGTCCTCCGCGAACGTCTTGCCTTTGAAATCCTGTCCGATCAGCTGGCGCACGATCGAGCTGGCGCCGTCGGCACCGACGACGTAGCGGGCGCGCACGACGTGCCGTGCGCCCGGCCCGCTGTCGAGCGTGGCGGCGACGTGGTCGGCGTGCTCGTCGAGCGAGACGAGCGTCACACCGAGCGCCATTCGGGCCGTGCGGTGCGCGGCCAGTCGGGCACGCAAGCATCGCTCCAGGTCCGGTTGATAGAACGTCACGAGCTTCGGATGGCCGTCGATGCTCCCCAGCGTATTGATGCGCCCGAACTCGCCGAACCAGGGCGAGCGCATCCGGACGTACGGAATCGCCACCGTATCGAGGTCGGCTTCGTTCACCCCGACGTACTGCAGGATGCGAAGCGCGTCGTTGTCGAGCGCGATCGCACGCGGCGCCATGAAGATCTCCGCCGCCCTGTCGACGACGAGCACGCGCACGCCGTCCCGGCCGAGAAGCGCACCGATCGCCGCGCCGACGGGACCGCAGCCCACCACGAGCACGTCTACCTCCGACGGCAAGTCGCGGCCGCCGGCACAGTTCGCGTTGTCGTTGCCTTCATGGACGCCCGGCTCGCACGTCAGTTTTGTCTCCACCACCGTTCCGTCTCCCATTCTCGGGACTGGCCACTGCCGGCCGCCTTGATGACATTAAAGTCATAACTGATAACTTTGTCAATTTTGATGTTCGAACGTATACTCGAACACCGAAACCATGCGCACGCCGATGCCCAACACTTCTTCCCGTCGCACCAGAACACCGTCGCCGGCCGTCTCGAACGGGCAAGCGCCGTCGAGCCCCGAGGTTCGCGAGCCGCGGGGCGCGCGCCGCAAGCGCGAGACGCGCGCGCGCCTCCTGGATGCCGCCTTTGTACTCATGGCGCAAAAGGGGATGGAAGGCGTCGCGATCAATGAAATTACGGAAGCCGCGGACGTGGGTTTCGGGTCGTTCTACAACCACTTCGAATCGAAAGAGGCGATTCATGCCGCGGTGTTGGAAATCGTGTTCGAGGAGTTCGCGGATACTCTGGACCGCATCGCAGGCGGCCTCACCGACCCGGCCGAGATCATTTCCGTGTCGCTGCGCCATACATTGCTGCGAGCCAGAAGCGAGCCGGTCTGGGGACAATTTCTCCTGCGCGAGGGGTTGTCCATGCGAGCGCTCAGCCGTGGCCTCGGGCCGCGGTTGTTGAGGGATATTCAGAAAGGCATCCTCGCAGGGAGGTTCTCGGCAAGCGACCCGCTGATGAGCGTGATCACGGTCGGGGGCGCGGTACTGACCGCCATTGCGATCGAGCTCCGATTCGATGCGGACGAGAAGCCGGTTACCGACATGTTGAACATGATCGGGTACAGTCAGAACGGCTTTGCCGAACGGGCAGCTTCATCCCTGTTGCAGACCTTGGGTGTGCCGCGAACTGAAGCGATAGAGATTGCGAATCGCCCGTTGCCGCCGGCTGTGACGTCTGCGCCCAACGAATCGCAAGAACGTTAGCGGTCCATCGTTCGGCTGTGATGGGCAGAACCTTGGCGGGTACTCGCGTAGCGCTGTGGGCTCTCAGAAAAGGTGTCTTTGCCCCCCCTAGACAGATCAAGGACTTGGACATCTTTTTTGAGAAATCGACATACCTCTCGTCTCAGAAAAGATGTCCGCAGCCTTGGAAATTCTCAGAAAAGTTGTCCTTGGGAATGTCACGGTCCTGCCGAGGCGTGCCGACGGAACTCGGCGATCAGTAGCGCAATGGACGAGCGTTTCAGCGACCAGCACTGTCAACACCGCTTATGCTATAAATGGGCGAATAGTGTGCAAAAAGTCATCTGCAATGAGCTATGATCTGGCCCTCGATTCAACGCCGCCCCTCGATTTCGACCGATTCATGGCGTCTTTGAAGGAGCCGGAGAGCGCTGCGCCGATCATCTCGGCACGACGTTTCGCTACCGCACTACACATCGACATGCAGACGCTCGCTCGACTGGCCCATGTCCATCGCAATACCATCAGTCGCCTTCCGGGGCCGAAAGCGTGCAAAAGTATCTGCGAGACGCGTTGCGGGTCATCCGAGCTGCAACCGATATCTCCGGAGACGTACGGAGCACGCTGTTTTGGTATCGCAATGAACCGCTGCCGACCTTTGGCTACAAGACTGCCGAAGAACTGATATCGGAGGGTCGCACTGAAGACCTGCTGCGTTACATTGCGTCGCTCGAGACCGGTTCGGCGGGATAGGGTCGGGTACACCCGTTGCGGGTCCGAAAAATAGCAGCTACTCTCATATTCGAGCCGACCTATGTTCGGCTTAAAAAAACAGGGTGCGAGGCTTATCGGCTTGGGCGTGATCCCGCGGTATGTTCCCGCCCCACCTCCCCAAATGCCCGCTTGATGAGCGGGCATTTTCTTTTTTTCGCGCCACTTAACCGTATGCTCACTCGAGAATTGTGCATTGCGAACCCACGCGCGCCACGAATGGTGGTTCGTCGACCCCATTCGGGCGTAGCGCACAATTGAGTACGTTGTGAACAGCGCCCGTATCGGGCCGGTAACCGGCATCTCCCGATCCAACCCGATCGGGGAACATCGACACCGCGATTAGGCCATCTACGTCACCCGGGTTGACGCCGGCGGCATCCAATGCACGGCGAGCAGCAACCACCACGAGATCAACGGAGCTCTCGCCGCGTGCCGCTACACGTCGTTCGACGCTACCCTAGCAAAGAAGCATCGAGCACAGGCCCGCATCCGCTTTTCAATGCCCCGCAAGCAATTTTCTAAAGTCGGCAATCCACGCACGCACCATCATCGAATAGGGTGCGGAATCTCGAGCCATCTCTTTGATCTCGCAGACGATGCGTTCGCGCAAATGATGCAGTCGAACTGAAAGCAGCTTCCTCTTCGCGACAGGAATTTTATCGTCGATCCCAATCTCGTCGGCCATCGAGCTCAATTCAATAATTATCTCCTTCAAGAAATTCAGATGACGCAACACTCGAGTCCTCTCATGAACCAGCCCAAGACGGTTTAAGCCATATACATGAATGGAGACCGCGCCTCGTTCGCTCAACCCGAGACCAGCCGCATCCTTTCCGTGCCGACCGATATCTTTCCGTTCGTCAATCTTGGCCAAAGGGAATTTATTTTCCGCCACATCGTCACCATCCTTGGCACGTGGATAAACCAGTGCGACCGGCGTGGATCCGTTGACATGGAAACGCAGATGCTTGGAAGGGTCGTCCGAACACGGGTTCAGCAGCAACGCGCCTTCCTTGCCGATTGAATGTCCTTCTTCAGTTGCACGCTTTCCTGATATCGGAAAGCTATCGCCCTTCCCTGTGTTCACGAACTTCGACTTGCTGAATTTTCGAGCCGCAGCATCGTATTTCAGCAACTCGCTGAATATGGTGGGGGTAGCCTGCCCTCGTCTGCGATTGCAATCGATGCAGGCGGGCAGAAGGTTCTCCCAGTCAGCGGCGAGCCACCAGTAACCTGGGTGCCCGTCGTCTTCAGCAACCGCTCCTTTCGGTCGATAGTGCTCGATATCTACCGGGGCCGTCGTGGCATATGCACTCTCACAGTACGCACACTTCCCATGGAAAAGCTTCTCCAGCGCCATCCTGACGTCAGGAGACTTGTACGCTGAGAACTCGAATGCTTCTTTTTTCGGATCCGTGCTTGCCATGTGGTCCCGCACATCATCCAGTTCGGTTTTGCCATTCCTATCGGTTTTACTCAGCCCCGTCGGTACCGACACTAGACCTCGATCGACTCGTCTCAATTCAGATTCCCTCCAACGCATCGAGGATGAGCTTCTTTGACTTCTCCCTTAACTGCCCGAGCCTTTCGTTGGTGACTGAACGCCGCTTCGCTAAATACTCCGCGACAGCTTCCTGGACCAAGCGTTGCGCCTCCGAAGAACCGATCGGCAACGATTCTGCGATTTCCCTCTCAAACTTCTTGATGGTGTCCGTTTCCTCTGACGTAAGCTTATCGTTTGCGGAGCGCCTCGCAAGAAGATCGGATATACGTGCCATCGCCTCCTCCACCTCCGGTTGATCCGTACTGAGCAAACCGAAGAAATCCGCCGTCAACAGTTGCTCGATCGTCAACTGATTCACCTTCGGGAGATCCGCCCTGAACTCAACCTTGATGGCGATTCCCCTACCGGGTGTTTGCTCGGTGACGCGACGCATGACTACAATCTCTTCGTCTTCCATACCTCGAAGACATAGAGGATCGTGGCTCGTCACGATGAAAGTCATCTGGGGTAGCGCATTACGCAAACCTCGCATGATCTGCATTTTCCATCGCGGATGCAGGTGAGCTTCAACCTCATCGATCAGCACAATTCCAGTCGCGGAATCGAGGCTGACATCGGATCGATCCCGCTTCTGTCCAGTCAGAATATTGCGAAATATATCGCATGTCATTGCAAGAACCGAACGAAATCCGGAGGACACCAACCCTAACGGCGTTTTAATTTCCCGATTACCACTTTCGTCATTCAGGATAGAGACAACATAACATCGCTTCTCTACTTGATCACGTTCGACGTGATCGAAATTCCCCTCGACGCTGATGATTTCTCGAAGCGCACGAATGACCATATCGAATTCTGGCGATGACAAACCTAAGAGCCAGTCCTCCGGGTTCGGCAATATGGCGTCCTGATTGAAGAGCGTGGCGATAGGAGACGGAATCTGACTCTGCGCTCTCCCGTCGACGAATTGGCGAAATGCTCCATATGCAAAAACAGGCAACAGTGCCGACGGATTGTCCACTTCGAAGTGTTCACCGATTGTCACAACTCGCTTCTCATTCTCGAACTTGAACTCCAGCCTAGAAGATTGTCGCGGCTCCATTCGTTGGCTGCCGAGATAGCCCGGATTGAGCCTGAATTTCTCCGCATCTACGCCAATGTTCTCCCGATTTTCGCGTGAGGTCAGCCCAAGCGCGAACGCCTCCAACACCGTACTTTTCCCGACTGCGTTCTCCCCCAGAATCAGCAACGCAGGAGTACCGTTCGAGCGTGGCTGCGAAGAACGTGGCATCTTAACTTCAAGGGCCTCGATGGACTTGAAATTATGTAGCTTCAATGAAACAAATCTGCCTGGGTTCTTCGATGTCGATTCTTCACGCTGTTCTATGCGAGGATCATCGCGCCCCATACGCTTGAACACAGCCTGACGAATTCTCCGGCGAAACGAAGCCCCGTCGGGATGATTCCTGTAAACATCCCAGAAATCCACGTCCATTCTTCTCAGTAATGAAGGACTCAGCCCCAAAAGATCAGCGCAGACCTGCAACAGAAATCCATGCCACATGCCACCGAATTCCAAGCGCTTAAAGTCAAATATTCGTGGAACTCTTTCTGCAACCCCTGGTTGCCGCTCCCTCTCCGCGGTGGCATATCCTTTCAGAAGTTTCACGTAGTGAAGCATCATCTTCCCACGACGAGCAACAAGCTTCGGGCGATTTAGATTAAATTTTTCTATTGTCAGTTTGCCCAATTTATTTTTCGGACTGAAGATACCATTTGCATGAAAAATTATCGAAGTCCTTGGTTTTCTAGTGCCACACGGATCAATAAGTAGCGAATTTTCTTGAATGGGGTACTCAGCCCAAGACCCATCATCAATACAAAGTCGAAGCGCCGCAAGCGAAGGAAGCTGGACCCGGCGACCACTGACTGGGAAAAAATTATCTCGATTATTACAATCAGAGCAAATCGGATAAAGATTTTCCCATACTAGAGACAACCACCCATAATAAAGATGCTGAGAACCCTCATCATCTGCCGGCAACGAATCGGAGACGGGTCTAAATCGATAGACATCTATACTGCCCCGAATCTTAGATTCGCAAAACGCACATTTTCCGTGAAAAAGTTGATCCAGCGCATTTTGAATAGAGTCGCCGAGATTATGAAGCGATTCCACGGGCACCTTCGTCTGGGCACGGGCAGACTCCGACATCTGAAATAACTTCAAGACTTCGAATCTGGCCTTTTTTGCACGATCACTCAATAACCCTGCCGGCACATCAACTTCTTTTCGATCAAATAATTGCATGCAACAGCACCCCCGCTTTGCTTTAGCAAATAGTTATCTATATCAGCACAAGAACATAAACAATGTCGAAAGACACGACATCATCATTGCATGAACACAACCACGACAGACATACGTCAAAGAGTGAACGCAAAAAAAGCGCCGACCTGTTATTCCACTCCTTCCTGTCGCAACATGGGTGCGAAGCTGGACTTGTCCTGGTAGACGAATCCATAAGCACCCGCCATCTCATGCAGCACACCAAAACATCATCACCAGCATTTATCTCGACAATCAATGGGACGCCCCCCAATGATGTGCTACTCACCACAATCACTCGACGGTGAAGCGGAATACAGCATGAATCAGCCGGACTGCCGTTGATAACAAAAGGCTACGCGGTTAGAAAGGTTTCATTGGTTCGTCGATCGAACGGATGCGAAAACAGTCGTCGCAGAGTCGAAGCGTTCCCGGCCCAGCCGCCGGAATACTCACGAAGACATAGTCGCAGGCTGGATCATCCGCACAGACACTGCATACATCCATACTTCCCGTTGCTCTAATGGCCGCTTCCGTCATTGCGGCCTGCTTGGGATTCCATTCGCGCAACGAAGCAAACCACTCAGGTGTGTGCGGACGGTGCAACCTGGGAGGTGCGGGCTCGCGCAGTCCCCTACGCTCGAGCCACCGAGTTGCCGCTCTAATGCGCCGAGCATGAAACTGCGTCAGGATATCGTACAGCTCTACCTTCAGCGCAAAGTATTGGCGAGGGTGCAACGTGTTCACAGTCACGTAGCCCGCGTGGTTCAGGACAAAGCGGTTTTGACACAACTCCTCGTCTGCCAGCAGCTCTTCGCAGTACCTCTGCTTGCGTTCCGCTGAGCCAGTGTGCCCCTCCATCAAGGCAACGTGGTACTGCCAGGAATTCCTTTCAAACTCATCTCGCCACAGTTCCAGGTACCTAGAAGATCGCAGGGCTTGCACCAGGTAAGCGTCGCACTCCGGATGCTCTATCAGGTAGGCATCGATGTCGTTGAGTGACTCAATCTCAGAGGATAACTTGCGGGCCTCCCGAAGCAAGGCGTTGGTTGAATCGCGCATGGTCTGCACGTTGTCAATGTCGTCACGCCAGTCAGCCTCTTCTTCTGCGCTGAGATTTCTGAGCACATTAGACACTTCAACAAGCGCCGAACTCTTTAGGAACTCCCCGGGATGACAAAAATCAGCATCCGACACGAGGTCCACGCCGGCATTGCGATAGGCCTGCGCGACCAAACGCGAACAGTACTGTCTCCGGCCAGCAACGAAACCTGCCAACACGCTCTTGGCGGCGCCGGTCATGGAGTATCGGGTACCAACCGCTGCTCTGGCGAAAGAAATGACGGAGTGCAATTGGTCAGTAGTCAGCGGCTTCGCCGGTCGAAGTACATGACCAGCGCAGCCTGGATCAAGAATAAGTCGCTCAAGATTGCGTGCGTGAACACCGTCGCCAGTGGAGTCGATCACACTCGACGTACCCACACAAATCATGGCATGAGAGATGTCCGCACCGGTAACCCTGCGGATCGTTTGGCTCATTGGCTCGAGCGTGGTCGTCAGAACAACATCGCCGGGCTGGATGAGGCCGACAACGAACGCCCTGGGTTGCAATTTCAATTCGCTCATTTCACAACTCAGATTGAGCATCGATCCGACGCAGGTACTGAATGATGGGGTCTCCGCTGTAGCTGTCCGCCCCTTTCTTAATCGGCTCAAACAACACCTTCTCAGCCAGCCGTTGCGAGGCAACATTGTCCTCACTAACGATGGCCTCAATCCAGAAGGCCGTCATTCCTGCTCGGCTGAAGCCGTTCCACATCTCCTTGATGGCGGCAACAACAACCCCACGGGCCTTTCCCTGCCCCCGGTAAGCCTCAGCAACCGCCCAACCCACGTTGAAACAAGGCTCGCCCTCGACCGGGTCACATGGAATAAACTGCACGAGAGCCACGACGGAACGCCCAGCCATCTGGGCATAGCTCAGCCTAGTTTCGCCGTTGGGCCGATCCATGTGGATCAGCAAGTTTCGGTCAAGGTCGCCGCGCTGCACTGTTATCGCATTTGCAGCAAGGGCTAGTTGAAATGACTTGAGTGCTCCTGCCACATCCGGCAAAGGCATAATGCTCACCTATTAGGGTTTACGACGTTGGCCAAAAAATCTTCAAGCAAATTAATTCCCAGCCGCTTCGTCCAATGTGGATCACTATGCCTTAAACCGGTCAGCACCTTTGAGATCGATGCCCCTCTGTTCAAGTCGACCGACAATACATCGGCCGCAAAGGAGGCAAAGTCCCCGCCTGCGAATATCGCGGACGCCCGAAGAGGAACTGACCGATTCCCGACAGGCCACTGAGCCAAATGGTCAGGCGGAGTTTTTTGCCATTAAATTCAAATAAGCAATATTCTATTTCCCCACCCCGACAGGGAATAGGACATAACAGCCAGATACATGATAAATACATTTAAAGCGCATACAACAAAAGGCCGCGCACAAATAATTAACCTACGCTCGTCAAACACCTTCTAACATAGACCATACTTGGTGATAGTCTGCGCCACGCTGCTTCCCAAGGGCACTCGCCCACGTTTCACGACTGCCTTTTAATTCTTCGCGCAATCGATAAACGCTTCCGCCCTGCCCAAGTGACGACCCAGCAGCAAGGCCCAACGCAGCATTGCGTGGCACCCCGGCACTACGCAAAGCGATTGCAGAGTCGCGATTGACACCATACAAGGCCATAGATGGAACATTAGCCGCCTCGCGGCGCTGTTCGTCACTCATTGACTCAAGGCTCGTACCAAACTTCATCGATATCAATGAAGCAAGCCCCCATGATGCGGACGTAGATATCTTCTTTACGTTTCTCATACATTCCGTAATTTTCTCTACGTCTGTTTCACCCTCGAAGTACTCCTTCGCAATGTCAGGAATGGGGCGGCCGTTCACCCAATCTGCAACCATGAACGCTAACTTGCTGCCATCCGAGCCCTTGCCAAATTCCAGATTCTCGCGAATTTCCGGAATCTTGAGCAAAATTCCCATGACTTCCTTCAAAGTCCTATTTTTTCCATTAAACAGTAGACTTCCGCTCAAGAGTGATTCAGGCGCATGAACTTGTGCCAAGTCACTCAACGCACGACGAACACTTTCTATAGAAAACCCTGTCGAATCGACTAACTTGACCGCCCCCATGTCCGAGGCAAAGCCTTGTGCGTATTGCTGCGTTTGAATCAGCAGGTGTCGCGCCAGCACCGTATTGTTCTCACGGAGAGCTTTGTAGCCCAATGTTCCGCGCAAGATAAGCTCCAACTCATCTGCAAATTTCACGGGGCCGACACGCCGGAACGTGTGAGTAATGAACTGAGCGAAGGCTGACCATTCCGGTTGCCACACGAAATCCCTTAGCCCTTTTAGGGCGCGCTCGTCATACAGCTTTTGTGCCATTGCAAGTAGCCTCGATGCGAGATTCTCGAGAGCTTCACTTACAAATTTCTCATGCTTGGTTTGCTGTTCTTGCGTGCTGCTAGCGAGTGCAACAACACCGACTGCTTCCTGGTCAACACGCCCCACGCGTCCAGCAATATTCCAGAATTCGGAGTAATCCATCTTCGACTTATACGGTTGGGAAATCGTCGCCAACACCAAGTTCGAAATCGGGAAATTCACCCCTTGCGCAAGTGTGGTGGTTGAGCAAAGAGTGTGAAGCTGTCGTTCGGAAAAAAGCAACTCAATGAATTGGGCAACCTCCTCAGGCAATCCTGAATGGTGGACCGCAACACCGACGTTAATATAGTCGGCCAATGGAAAGTCCTTTCCCAACTCATATTCAACAAAGCGTGCAGCAAGAGCCCGCCTTGTATTTGACTGTTCGCCAAGATTGTCAAAATACATCGCCAGCGTTTTCGCAGCATCCCATGTCGCGTCAACGCGACCGCACAACAAAACTGTAGGGCCACGCGTACTCAAAACCTGAGTAGTAGCAACAGCAAGCTTATTTACCGCAGTCTTGGATACGGATTCCGTAAGTCCAAGCAATGGGCTCACGCCGGGAAGCGTCACCACTTCATCGACGAAAAGTGTCCGCCTCGGCGTATGCAACGTGCGAAATTGAATATCCTCTAGCAGTTTCCCGCGCTTCGCCTTATCGCGAGGAGGCAGGGCGAGACCGACGACTCTATCATTCGGCACCCAATCCGCCGCAATGGAGTAATCCTGGTAATTTACCTGATCGAGCCACGTCGCGACTTCCTTTGCGTTCTTAATAAACGGCGTCAAAAGTAGAAAGCGCGCGTCTCGATGCTCTCGATTCAGCATCGCCAACAGCAATTCAAGTTTGATGGCACGGTCGTCTGAGCCACCTACGTTGTGCGCTTCATCAACAACGACCAATGCAAGCACGCCGAGCTTGTCGCGTATGTCATCGCGACGCATCAGTAAATCAAATTTCTCGGGTGTGCAAACAAGCACATTGACCGGTGGTTCGGAATTCTCAGCAGACTCAGCGTCCAAAATAGCCGCTTCGATAGAATCGAATTCCAATGCCGGAGATAGGCGTTCAACGCGTAAACCTAACTCTCCGAAATCATGACGTAGCTTCGCCGAGATTTGATTGACTAGAGCACGCGTTGGCGCAATGTAAGCAACAAAACCTTTAGAGCTGCCCAGGTCATTTATCGCTTGCAGTATTGAGAATTCTGCAATAAGCGTCTTTCCACTAGATGTCGGTAAATTTACGACTATCGAGCGGCGGGCTGTTGAAATGAGCCCTTCCTCAGCCAAGGCAGCCCGCTGAGGCGGAAGCAGTTCGAAGATTGGATTGTGTGGTCGATTTACAAGGTAATTAGCAAATCGCTGCGTTAGAGAATTTGCACCTCGAACCGCGGTGCGAACCGAGTTAGCTATCAACTGCTTCGCGGCAGCATGCAACAGAATCCCAACGTCGAGCAAATCTAACGAGCGAGCGCGCTCAAACGCCTCGATTGCACGCTCGAACTGCATGTCGGTTTGCGCGCCAATATCTGATGCACCCTCACTGCGTCCAGTTATCGTGTAGGACGCCATCCGGTCAGCCGCACTGGCGAGATTGTAGAGCCCCACAAGCTCAAGGGCGGCAGATTTCTGTTCCCGCGTGCCCCGTCCTTGGAGCCATCGACTCTCGTATGCCTTTTGCTGCGCCCTCAGACTCGCAATTATTGAGACCGTGGCATCAATGTCGTCACGGCCGTCCTTGCGCAACAAGCCGACCCAGGCAAACGCAACAGACTGACGCACATGTGGCAGCCAATGCTCTCGGGGTGCAGAAATGGATGCCATCTCGGCCCGCAGAAATCTGCGGGCTTCAGCCGGGCGATCAGCAATGATGGCGAGCGTAGCTGTCCGCAACAGCCAAGTCAGATGGTCTTCTGGCGGCTCATCGTCGGGACGCTCATCTTTAAGCAGGAGATACGATTTTGCTGCCCGGTTGCGAAGCTCGGGGGCAAGCTGATTCGGCCCCATGGCATCAAGAACTGCAAGCTCGGCAATGACTGAGGCAAGTTCGTCCCTAACCTCATCGCGAAGCGATAGGCCAAACGTCTCATAGATACGCCGCTTTTGCGCCTCGGCATGTGCACGTTCGACGCTTCGCAGGGTTTCAGAAGTAGCCACGATGCTGTACCTATCAAAGCGGTGTGCAATGTAGCGACCAATTTTTGGCTGGAACGCAGATATACAGAGCGAGAAGCGAAACGCAATCTACGTTCGGCAACTTGCCCGACAACGCCCCGGCGTGATGAGCAACATCTTTCGCCTGCGGAGTAGTGTCTCGAACGAGGACACCGACGAGCTCTGCCCCCGTCGGAAATTCGTTCGCAAGACGCTTGAAAGCTTCCCGCCAGACGGGCATAAGCGAGGTCTCGCGAACCCGGCTGTATGTGTACGACAAAAGGCGCCTGAGCACTCGCCAGTCGGTGGCAAGCGTATAAAGTTGGTATTCTAACCCTTTGTTCCCGTACATGACCGCCGGGGGAACTTTCAAGTCCGATGAGGTCTTCACCTCGGCAAACAGGAACCGGTAGCCACCGTCATCCGACGGTATAAAACCCACTATGTCAGCGCCCGGAAGGCTCGCGCGAACTGACCGCATGTCTCGCCTACGGTTTGTCGGCCAGATGGCTTGCAACTGTGACTGCAAGGCGAGTTCCGCCATTGCTTCGCCGATGTCATTCTCCGAGAGTTGCTCATCTGGAGCCATGAGCGCCGCGTGTAGCCCTGTATCGTCGAACCCCTCGACTCGCATGAAATCGTTCAGGGCGGCAACTTCCTCCGCGTCATACGCGCGGTTGCGAACTGGGCCCTTCAACCAATCGATGCAATCGGCTTCGTCAGCGACACAAAGCCCCAGGTACGCAACACCCGCCTCGGCGGACTTATAGTTCTGCTTCGTGGAAGAAGGCAGCATACAATTCGATTTTTTGCCAAGAACACACGTCTTGGTCGTTTTCTTCAAACCGTCTGGTCTACGACGGCCCCTCGGCGCTACTCTTATCGTCTCTCACACACTGCACCAACACTCATCATCCGCTTGGAGAGCTCCAACTTCCCCATATCATCTACTGCTTTAGCTAATTTAATCAAGCTTGTGTGTGGAGAAGGGAGGTGAGGCCCTAGCAGGCGGGTCGGATATCGATGATAGTGGATAAGATGGGAGCCTTTATGTCACTGCTGCATGGCTGATTTAGTAGGGATGGCCATCAGCACACCACATTGGCCGACAATTGGAACGAGTGGCGCCGAGGCCGTGCTGCCATCCAGGCGAGATTCACGTCCGATTGTCGCAAACAGTCTCTAAATTCTGCAGCTGTCAAAGATGACAGCCACCTCCCACTTGAGGTATCAGCGATATTCCCGTTGGGCCAGAATCGCTGTTGCTGCCAGTAAGCCATCCGGAAGACTATCTATACGACCAAAGCGATCGAGTCCAGTACTCGTACCTGCGACTTGATCTAGCTCTGAGTGATAGTTCAGATCCCGATTCGTTCATGTTAATCGTCGACGTCGGAAAAGATAGACCGCCCTGCCGTAACGTCTCTTACTTTCGCAGGTGCAACTTTCTCCCAAAAGCTAGCTGAACTGTCCTCTGACTCCGTTGACTTGACCGATCTCTTAGCGTCTGCCAACTCATCTTGTAACTCTTGGATTCTGCTCTGCAAGTCGTCAGGAATCAGATCTTCGATGTCGCGAAGGAAACTAGAGACTGGGTCAAAATGATCGTCGAGATCGCTGTCTGGATCTGCGCTATCAGCGAGGTTCGATATACGGTCACCAATATTCTCGTCCAGCAATCCGAGTAGTTTCCCGGTAAGGCGCATCAGTTCTAGAGGAGGAATAAGCCGGAGCAAGTCGTCGTCCTGGAGGAAAGACAGGTCGAGATTGCGAAGTGCTGCTTCTTGGAGCTCGTCGCTCGTTGCCAAACGCACACTGTCCTCCAGCACTCCAAGTCGATGAGCAAGCCCGTGGAGTCGAATACGATTGTTCCACTCGACCTTATGCCAGGAACGTTCGTCGCCGCGCCTTCTTAGAATGGAGGGGTCGAGTTCGAGGACCTTGTTGGCCACAGACTCCGGACATCGCCCCACCAAAAATAAAAACAATTTCTCATTAAGTCCTGCCGCATCCGGCGCATCGGCTAAGCGTCCGATTAGATTGTCGAAGCTCGTAGCAGGCACTACTACAGCGTCGCGCACGCCTGGTGCTCCTTCGCAGACGGCTTCGCTGAGTAGGTTTTCAAGGCGTGTGCCGCGAACGTATAGGCCGACCAAATCTGACCTAACACTCAGGATGCTGCTTATCGCGTCTGCGAACGTAGGATGAACGAATCCCCAACACATTTGCCCGCTTTCCAAGCGTTTTAGCAAGAAAACGCCTTGAAGCTGACCCAGTGCTTCAATGACGGACGCAACCGGCACTCCAAATTTGTCTGCGGCCACCTTACACTCCGAATCGCCGGCCGAGTGATCAGGGAGCACGGAGCGAGCAAGAAAAACGGACGTCATCGCCGCTTGCTGCGCGGCTGTGAGTTCGAGAATCGTTTCCTTTAGGAATTCCTGAGGCTCATGCACAAAACGAAATAGATCGTCGGGCAGCGACTTTACGCCGGTTGTGTAGCTCGAATCCCCTAATCTTCGCGCGATTTCTGGAAGCAAGTAAGGCTGTTCGGCCAAGCTTTGCAGGTGAGGCTTCACCGCCTGCTTCCAAGTCTTCGTCTGGATTCCGGCCTTTATGTGGTTGTACAAGATCTGCTGCCGCTCCTCGGGACTGAGCCAACCTACGTCCACGACCGCCCGACCATCCGCAAGAAGGGGGTGATTTCTGGTGCCGAGCTTGTGCTTTGCCGCATTCCAAATGTGTGTACGGGACGTGAGGATAAAGTGATTGCCCAATTCAATCGCTGCCTTCATTTTCGGCATAAATTCGATCCAAGCGTCGAC
This sequence comes from Burkholderia sp. IO2, assembly GCF_029522185.1. NCBI lineage: Bacteria > Pseudomonadati > Pseudomonadota > Betaproteobacteria > Burkholderiales > Burkholderiaceae > Burkholderia > Burkholderia sp. IO2. Next base: position 151,687 of record NZ_JAKWFH010000005.1, read on the forward strand.
ATAGTCATCTCTCAGCTGATTCGGACCGAAGGCATCGTCTATCCAGAACAAGCGATTTCGCTCATGCGGATTCCAACGGGATCGTAGCTCAAGAGGGCCTTCACACTTGAAAGTTTGATGATGTTCGCTGTCTATAGCGGTGGTTGCCAGAATTGCCGCCAGCATTGACTTGCCCGCGGCGGGAGAACCCAATAGCAAAACGAACTTGTGTTCGCCGAGCGCTCGGACGGCAGTCCTGTGCGCCCCGGTGGGCACATAAACTTTCAAGCTTGGCAATAAGTGTCCGAGAAGGGCTTCCGTTTGCGCTGCACATCTTTCGTCGACAATAGTTGATAGATCACCCAAGCCGTAGACGCGTGGCACTAACGCCCGTAGTCGCGAGCTGCTTTTAATTTGAAGCGTGAGCCACTCGCGCCCAAGAACGTGAGGCTCAAGAACCCCGGCTTCAGTCAGCGCGTCTCGAATCTCCGACGCTACGGGAGCATCTATGCCAAGGTTGGTAATGAAGTAGTAGACAGATGCTTTGCCGGCGGAAACAAGGTTCCTGACAGTATCCAATTCGTCGGATATATCGGATGGTCTCAGCCTGCCGTCTGCCCGACTACTGAATTTGCATTGGACAGTTGCTTCAGTGGATTGGTCACGCCCGTCCCTTGCGGGAAGCATGAAGACAGCATCCTGCCCACCATCCTGCGCTTCGCGATAAACTGAAACGGTACGGTTGAACGCTACCTCACATACTTGGGCGCAAAGATCTTGAAAGGCTTTCCAGCCTAGCGTGTTTAACGCGAGAAATACATTCGGTGCCTGAGGAGTCGATTTAAAGTCTTCCATACACATTTTTCCCCTTCAACTTCACCAGCCCAACACATCACTCGTTAGCTTGCCTGCAAACTTAATTTGGGGAGTTCAGCGATCAGGGAGGCGGCAGCGGTTCGGCAGTTTGACCAAAGTAGGCCATGCAAACGGCCTCCCGAAACGCAGCTGGTAGCTGGCCTTGGGCATGGAGATCTTCCACGGTCCTGACGGCTAGAAAAGGCTTGTTTTTGCGAGGCGCTTGATATCCCAAGAGGCCCTCCAGATCTGGCGCAACCAAATGCCGTTGATTGGCACCAGCGACTAACAGGGCGAGAATATTCTGGTTGTTTGCCTGCTCGGCCGGATTGCCAGGATCCTCGTCGTGCAGTACGCGATAGGGGATGTTGAATGCGTTCAGCACGCGCTGAAACGCTGGGACGTTCGATTTGCCGTTGCAGTCCACAAGCGACACCTCGCGCCGAAGTCGTAGATGTCGTTCGAACAGTCCCATTAGCTCTGCGCCTCGCTCGAAAGCTGCAATAGCGCTAAATTCCTCCATAAGCACGACCCGTTTGGCGAAGAAAAGCTCGTTCACGGTAGGATCGAAGCGCGCCACAGTATTCAGTCGCTGCCTGTCGGCTTGGAGAGGTTGCCCAGGAAAGAGATCTTGGGTCACCTGATGCGCAGCCGCGTCACCTTGTGGCGTCTTGAACATCCTAACGATAGCTCGATATTTGGTGGCGATATCAAGGAACACTGGTGAATGAGTGCAGCATGCCACTTGGGTAGAAGCTTGTTCAGCCAAACGATACAGAACGTCACGCATCAACCGCTCCATTTGCGGATGAAGATATAGCTCCGGCTCTTCGATCAGCAGGATGTTGGCTCTTACCGGTGCGAGGGCCGCACCAGGTACAACCTGCGCCTGCGCATCGGCCAGTGATTGCAGCAAGGTAATGACCAATGTCCTCTGAAGGCCGTGTCCTTGGTGTCCAACGTCAGTATCGATGCCTGCTTCCACGTCACGGATGACCAGAGACGTTGATGGCAGCACCATCGATCGAATCTCCGGCGCTTCCGTACGAATCAGCGCCTGGCCTCCTACTACTTCGTTAAGGCTCCGGTTGATCCGGTCCTGAAGGTCCCGAACCTCCTGGGCTTGGCGTTGAGGATTGGCCTCGTCAGGGCGGAACAAGGCCAACACCTCGTCCAACGCCTCTTGCAACCGAACCATTTCCGGGCGCTGTGCTAAGCTTCGCTCGACGATGAGATTCACCAACTTGCCGTAGGTCGACGCATCCTTCGCGTTGGTCTCGTCGCTAGCTTCTTGCACCGCCCGTACCAATATGGGGCGTGGCAGGATGGAGTTGGCGTTGCTTTTCCAATTTCCGCCGCCACCTGGGTTAGGCACCCAATTGGGTGCCCCGAAAGCCACGAGGTCAGGCCGTTGCCGTCGCACCGCCTCGCGCAGGGTCTCTCTCGCAGCGTTCGTAGGGCGAACTCCGCGATTTGGCAGCGCCGCAATGAGCGGCTGATATTCCTCTGGAAATGCATTCCAAGTCGCGTCAGCCTCTGGCCAGCCTTCAAATCGCTCCGCGCCGGAGAAGGAATACAGCGCCTCTTTCCACCCACCCGATTCGCCGTCCTCGCCGGGCTCGAACCAGTAGCGCTTCTTCAAGACCCAGCGGTCGCCGTTCATGCGACCACGAACTGCTACCTGAGTTGCCTCTTCGTCGCTGAGACCGTCGAAATGTCCAATGAGCTCGATCGCGTTCGCCACATCGGTCAGGTGTCGCCGGAACAACGATGGGTCTTTAATAGCGCTGCCGCTCAGGAAAGCAGCAATGGCCGACAGGATGGTTGACTTGCCGGCGTTGTTTTCACCGATTAGCACCAGCAAGTCCTCCCACTCCAAGCTGGCATACTCGACGCACTTAAAATTTCTGACCTCGAAGCGACACAGGCGCATGCGATTTCTCCCCGATATCAACCTGTCTTGAACACTGGCTCCTCAGTACATCAGCTTCATTTGTCTCGTTCGATGACGTCGTAGTACGACTAGTCATCGCCAATCTTACGTCAACAACCAGATAGCCGCGACTGACTACTTGCCGAACCTTGCGGCCGACCGATATGGTCGGCCATATATCACAATAGGATCAGCCTTAGTTTCGATACAGCAACGTGGCGTCATCAATAGCCAACGGCATCAGGAACTGCTTGGTCGGCTATTTCGAAACCTATTATGGGGTGGATCTCCCGAATGCTCGTCCTCCTTGCAACGTCCTGGCCCTGCGCAACCGGAACGAAGTGAAGCCGTTGTTCCTGCCATCAGATCACGAGTGCAGCTTCACTTGCTTGGCACGAAACAGTGGCTGCATCGACTGGAAATTATCGACATGCGCACCCAATGCCGTGACGCTCCTTGCGGAGTCAGATAAAACCCAACGCATACCGTATCTGACGCAATGGAACGCGTCGCCGGTCGACCCTGCCACTGCCCGGCCTCATTTCAACGGCGTGTTGGCAGTCTATTCGCTCCTCTACCGCGGCTAGACCTTCGGATAATCCGGATTCTGTAGCCGCCGACATACGCCAGCACTGGTACAGACAGCGTGCACTCTCAATCTCCTCGGGGACGCTCGCCACAGGAGAAATGTGCGAGAAAGCCGAACCACATCGACACCGCACCATGCTCGGCCGCGTCACCATGATCGGCTTCTCGCACTGTGGACAAACGTCAAGCAGTTGAACAGCATGCACGGGACATGCCGTCATCCAGGTAAGACGATGGGCGGCAAGCATTATTCCGCCGTCGAGCAGGCACATCGGACAGATTCGCTCGCGCGCTCGAACAAGCAAGTGCCGGGCCTCAATCACGTGACGCCCCACCGCGTAACTGAAGGCGGCCCCTCGTGCTCGCCCACCGACTTCGACCGGGCACATCGATCTCATGGTCGATTGCCCGATCCGGCAAACACGCGACAGCTCTGCAATCTCGGCGGAAACCAACGGACCGAACGCAACGCAACCGGCGTCGCGCAGCAACGCCCCAACACTTCTCAGACCGTTGGCGTCCACCAGACGCATGAGCACCGACGACAACGACTCGTCGGGATAGGGTTCGACGCGAAGCGCAAGCGGCAGCGGTAACATCGCATTCGCTGGCCTTGCGGAGCACGACATCCAACTTCGATTTTCCATATCGAACTCCAGATCGATGTGGTGCTCGTTCCTAGCGATAGGCGCCTGTCTGCATGCTCAGCAGCGTCCGGGCCACCAGTTCCTCTCCGTCGGTGGTATCGAGATACGTAACTGGCTTCTTCCACCCGAGTGACGGCACCTCTTCGCGTAGCCACGTACACAACCACTTTTCCGCATCAAATCCCTCCGACTCGCCTGACTCGTCGACCATTTTCTGCACAAGATTGACGAGCCCGTTCCAGATCGCTTCAGGCACGCGCTCGACCATACATTCGGATCGCCATGTGCCGCAACGACACGTTTTCATGATGTCCACCTCGCCCAGATTCGAAGTCCCACGTCGGAACCCGTGGCGATCCGATTTGAATCGGATCGCCACGGGTCATCGACAACACCGCGTCACACGGCCTGCACCACTGGACCGCCGATTGCGTCGACCAATGCGCGATGAAGGAACGCGAATGGCGGCTCCGGCAACTCCGTGAACAAACGCAAGGAAATGTGCTCAACGCTTCGGACCGAACTCAGGATCGAACCCGACCGAGGTCGGTATTGCCGTTTTGCGTTTACCAGTTCCGCGAATCCCCGGGGCCAGTCCGACATGATCTGTCCGATTTTCTGCATGCGCGGCACAAGTTCATGAATAGCCTTCGAGCGCAGCCCCTTGTCTGTCGACCCGATCGTTGCACCACTGACGCGATAGAGAAACGAAAGCACGCGCAGCAACTCCCCAAGGTCAAGCGCCGCGAAATCGGAAGGGACGCCTGGCGGACAGTCCGGCACGTCATGTTCAAAGCTCATGCGCCAGCGCCGATCGATGAGCCTAGTGATCATCAATTCGTCCGGCGTCGCGAGTTGACACGCGGCTGACCCGAGATCCGTCCCACACTGACAACGCGCCAGACCCGGTCGCATGGACGACACATCACGTCGACAGCCCGGACAGCGATCGAGGAGTTGGACGCCGTGGACAGCGCAGCACGTCGCGAATACGTAAGCATTAACACCCAGCACATGTCGGTGCTCGGCGATACACATCGGGCATACGCGCTCATTGGCGCCGACCAGGATTGCATCGGGCTCAACCCAGTGACCGTACAAGCTGACCTTCGGGTGCTTCACCCCGTTACAGTCCATCGCGCCTATGTTCATCGGTGTCATCGCACGGAGCAGTTTCGGGGAAAGCCGGCAAACACGGGCAACCGCATCGACCTCCGAGGCAAAGCGCGGCCGAGCAGCAGCCACGCCGGCGCGGCGCAGGACCATCCCTGGTCCACTCAACCCGTTGACCTCGGCAACGCGATGCAGCAACGACGAAAGCGACTCTCCGCGATGCGGAGCAACGCCAAGAAGAAGAGGGGCCGTCATTGCACGTCCTCCGCAAACGGTTCACCCGGTTGGTCAAGCGGAACGCCATTAAACTTCGAATCGAAGGGATCGCGAGAAGGTGGTGCATCCCTCCAGATATGAACGCGAAACGCCGCGGCAAAATCGTTCAGCGTGACACTTTTCCCACCGCGTCTCTCGGCAACCTGGTAAGCACCATTCAACAGCTTGCACATGTAGTCCACCAGTCCGGCAGTTGCGTAGTACAACTTCATCACGACACGCTTGTCGACAATATCCGTCATCGGCAATGGCATATCTTTGGCGAGCGCCTGCATCACGCCAATGAACGTTTGGGCGCCTTCGTTGGTGTTCACATTGAACGGGCGCATCTCCGTCACGCGAGAAAACCGGCGCCGCAATTGCCCATTGACTCGCAGCACACCCAGCAGCGACGGCAGCCCCGCGAGCACAACAGCAGCTGGGAGCCGGTCCAGCAGCACCTTCAGCCAGTTCGCAACCTGTCTCAGCGAACGGCGATCGCCCTCGACGAAGTGCTGAAACTCGTCGAGCATGATGATCTCCACGCCACAGCCGTGTACCAGTTTGACAATCTGCTCTGTCAGGCGCGCACTCGATTGACCAGCTTGCGCGATTTCACCCAAGGCAATCAACATAGCTTCAGCCAGCGATCTGACAGTCGGTACTGCAGGCACGATGACATAGAGAACCGGCACGTGCCGGCGCAACACCTCCTCTCGCACCGGGAATTGGGCACGATAGCATTCGAGCACGGTCGATTTTCCGGCTCCCGACGCCCCAATCGTCGCCAGACATCCTGCTTCACCGGATTCCCGCAGCCATTGATGGATCTCCTCGATACTCTTGAGCGCAGTAACGAAATCGGGATGTTCGACAATGCTTTTACGGACATTAAATCGCTTCATGATCAGCTCCTTACCGTTCATTGCGCTTCGTAACAGAAAATTCAGGAACACTATCGAATCTAACGACCATGGAGTCCACTTGATCGGACTGGGCGAAATCGTCCACGGCGTTCCCACCAGCGGCTCCCAACAAAAGATCCTTGCTCGACTTCCCCTTGATCTGCGCAACCCATTTGCGCTTCTTGAGTTTCTGATCAAGCTCCGCCTTGGCAATGTCGTCTGCGAGACGGATACGCGCTTTTCGAAGCGAGACAGGGTTGATATCGACGCTGCTGTCTCGCATGGCGCCCGTGACTTCGTTGTGCATCCATCTGGTCAAATCCTTCGTGTAATCTGGATCGGTGCAATCAACGCGAAGGTATTCTTTCTGCCTTGGGTCGTAGACGTAGACAAAGCTGGTCTGCTCGTTGAAATATCGAACCTTGACTTTTTCGTCGTCCGATATGCTGTGACGAAGCAGTTGCAACGCACTGGAGTTGTACGACAGGTGATCAAACGTCACGCCACTGTTCGTGATCGGACGTATGATGGTGTCCGAGAACGCGACGGAAAGCTGATCGGGATCGGCCGGCATGTAGATAGGGGTCAGCCGTGCACTTTCCTGCCATGCCTGAAACGGTGTCTTGCCCTTCAAGCCACGATGTGGCGCGTGCTGGTAACACTCCACAATCCAGCGCACGACAAACACCGTTAGCTGTTCGAGGGTCACACACGCAAGCTTCTCGGACGGGTACTCTCCACGATCCTTGGTATTCGACCAAGTCGTCCCCGGAATCAAATGGAAGAGTTGTTCCGCTATCGTGCGCATGAACCGCTCCACACGGCCTTTGAACCATGGTGCACGGCTCGGGCAGTACACGAGTGAAATCCCCAACTCGTCGCAGCCAGCTCGTGTGGCGCCGCCGTGGAACTCCCACGCGTTGTCACCGAAGATCATCTCGGCTACACCTCGCGCCAACCATTCAAGATGCCCGAGGCTTAATCGGTTCAGTAGATCGCGCTTGCTGAGCATGGCCATTTGCATTGCCCATCCGACCTCCTCCTGGCCAGGTGAGCGCGCCCCGATATGAAACCCCATCACCATGCGAGTGTGCGCGTCAATGATGAGCGTCAGTACGGGACGAACGATGACCATACGGGTGCGCTCACAGACGCACAGCAAGTTCACCGGCGTGTGGTCAATCTCCCACCGCTCGTTGAGTCGTTTTGTTTTGAGCCGACGGAACACCGGTCGATACTGCTTCAGTGCTTCGGTGCGACCCTCCCGGGCCGCGGTGACGAGGTAGCTGTTCAGTTTCCCGACATGGCGATAAAGCGTCGCTCTACTAATCGTGGGTAGCGGATTTTCCAGGTCACGTTCGTTATGAGCGTCAATGGCCTCCTCTACTTGATCGTACAATCTCGCGACGTTTAGTTTCTGGCCGTTGAGATAGTGCGTTTCGATGACATCTTCGACCAGCGTGAGCAGTGAACCATCGAGGATTTCGCGTCGTCCCTTGTTTTCATGGCGCGGCACCACGTCCATGACATCACGTGACGGCTGGTAGCGTTTTCTCCACCGACAGAAGGATCGATAGGTTGGCGGTATCGATGCGCCAACCTCACACGCCACCCGTTTGATGACGGTCTCGACTTCGTGGACGCGCGAGCACTGCGCCTCCTCGACGGCTCTTAGGTAGACGAGTCGCGCACGCATCACGACAAGATCTTCTTCTTTGAAGGTGGTGACATCACGTCGAGCAACAACAATCGGTGACGCAGCCGTCTCACGTAGCGATTCGATACTGACGGACCATGTCCCATTACCGTGGCGTGCCCATATTTCAGTTTCGTGCAGGCGTATTGACGAGCTGTAGTCGGAGCTGAGCTCGATTCGACCATCGGGCAGCGCAGTCTGAACGCGCCAGACATACTCGCCCTCACGGAACTCGACGCCACGCTTAAGCAAAAATTTTTGCATGACGCACCTCCGAAGGAGCGACGTAAATGGCTGCGTCGGAGGTCAGCGGCACATCGAGATCGATACCCGCGGCGCCATTGGCGATCCAGGTCAACGCAATGTCGCGCGAACGGGCCAAATGCACGAGGTTTCGGAAAGTTTTCGGATACTTCTTTTCAACGAGCCACTGTGCTTCCCGGATCCGTTCGGACGAAATTCGCCCCAGCCACGGCCGCAAGAGCCGCAGAGTCTCGTGACGGATGCCGGAGATGTAGGTACGTTCATCCCAAATGAAAAGGGCGTGTCCATGCTCCGCAAGGACGGCTCTCGCACGCGCCATGCGGGCCTGCACTGAAGGCTTCTGCAGATCCTTTGCTGGCTTGGCTTCGACGAAGACGGTCGAACTGTCGCGCCGCACAATCTCGTAATCCGGCGTGTACCGAAAAAGCTGGCCGGCCTCACGAAGAACAAATGTTCTATCTTGAGCGCTACGAAAGCGCAGTACCTCAGGGCTGAACTCGAGCAAGAGGGTCGTCGCCTCTTCCGCCAGGGAATACCAAGGCATCGAGCAAGCGTTTTTGACAGAGGGCGTGAAACCTCGAAAATTTCCGCCACTGCGGGTATCGTACGAAGGCATGATGATGTCTCCTGCGCCCTTTCGGGCGCGTGGATGTGGGGGGCGCCAGTCCGAATGGACGAGCGCCGGCCGCGCGGATGTCATTTCCACGCAACGAGGAGACGAGTTGGGCCTTGACGCCGATGAGGGGGGAGCTATACTGAAGTCGCTTAGGTTTCAGTTGTGCTCCCGCTCAGTCGGGTCGAAAGAACCAATCCGTCGTAAAGGGTTGGTTTTTTCTTTTCTGTCGAATAGGCAGTACTCCTAATTCAATAGGTTGATGGGGAAAGGCATTTTCAGGATGACGTTACCGATCCAGCTTCGCCACCAGCTCATCAAGCAAGGTGACTTCGTCACCGCTTAGACGCGTCGACGCTCGCACCAGGCGATTGATCAGGCGCAACGTATCTGAGTGCAGGTCGTCAGGTAACCGCAATTTCCTTTGCGAGTCCAGAGCGGCTTCAAGCAATGAAGCGACATCGGCGTTGCTCATGCCGAGTACCGCAGCAATCCGCTCGATTTGTTCGGTCGATGGTGGCGGCTTAACCGCGCGTTCCAACTTCCAGACATATTGAATCGCGACCCCAAGCTGCCTGGCCACATTCGTCTGACTGAGGCCAGCTCGCTTTCGGTAGTGCACCAATGCGTTTGAGAATGGAGTCATCGCCTTCCACCTGCACGTGTCTATCTCCCAATGTATGTGGTGACCCAGCCGGGGGACAAGTAAATTTTTTCTTCTTCTCCGCGACAACAAAGGCGGAAGAACCCTCGTTCGAATCAAAAAATAGAGTCATGCATTATGGAAACGCTAAAAAGGAGAAGAAAATAATTTCCCTTTTTGTACAAGTGTCGGCTCGTATGTTTCTCGAATAGGGTCGATTCGTTCGTCAAACTTCTGAACGGCATGCGCAAGGAAATCGACGAAAATTAATCTATAGGTGTTCAAACGGCGCGCAGATTTGCGGTGACGGATGAACGGTGCCGGCCGGTCGATAAGCATCCGTTGCGCGAAAGTTACACTCCCAGGACAAGTGTGGGCCGGGTTGCAAAGCGACACAAATAGCCATGGCTCACATCGCCGCGATTGGTATGCCAATTGGAAGTGTGTGCCGCAGAAAGGCTGCACAGAGCCTCTAGGTCTACTTCGTCAGGTCATCAAGACGATCGACAAAGCCATCCCCGGCGATTCGATCAAGTTCTCGCTAAAGCAAGATCACGACAACCTCCGACTCGGAGCGGCCGTAGAAGCCAATCTTTGCGATGCGCTCAAGTGCCACATCGACCTGCACGGGGAGGGTTAGCCGAACGAGCCGAGTAGCTTCGGCAGATGGCTTGCGCCCTGAACTAAGCATCGACCTCCCCATTGGCTTGTGGAGACACCCCCCGGACGTGAAACGGCGATTGAGCGTCGTTAATGCGGCGACATCGATCTGACACCATCGGCTAAACATTGCGTCGTAGGCCGTCACTGCCAAATATTCTCCGATCGTTTTCTGCCTATCCATACGGGTTACATGCTCAACGCATGGAAGGTAGCCAATTATTCAAAGACAACATATTGAGACTGCGGACATCTTTTCTGAGAGCCCACAAGCGCTGACGACCGCGGTCACGCACTCCCACGCCCCGTACCGGCAATCGTCAATTTAACTGTACCGGTACTGTACAGAAAACCGTCGCTACACTGACTCCATCCCAGCCTCGAACCGAATGGAGAATCCGCGATGGAATTCCTCACCCTCAGCGCGCTGCCCGCCGGCATGCTGTTCGCGCTCGTCACGACGATCACGCCCGGCCCGAACAACACGATGCTGCTCGCGTCCGGCGTCAACTTCGGTTTTCGCCGCACGATGCCGCACCTGTTCGGCATCAGCATCGGCGTCGCGATCCTGATGCTCTGCGTCGGCTTCGGCCTCGGCGAAGCGTTCAAGCGCCTGCCGCTGCTGTACACGCTCCTCGAAGTGGCGAGCGTCGCCTATCTGCTGTACCTCGCGTGGCGCATCGGCACGTCGGGCGAAGTGAAGGCGCACGGCGCCAAATCGCGGCCGATGACGTTCATCGAAGCCGCCGCGTTCCAGTGGGTCAACCCGAAGGCGTGGATGATGGTGCTGACCGCCGCGACGACGATCCGCCTGTCCGCCGACTATGGAATGAATGCCGCATGGATGGCCATCCTGTTCATCCTGATCGGCTTCCCGTGCATCAGCCTGTGGGCCGCGTTCGGCCTCGGCCTGCGCCGCTTCCTGTCGAATCCCCGCGCGCTGCGCATCTTCAACGTGACGATGGCCGTGCTGCTGATCCTGTCGCTGTACCCGCTCGTCGCCCATCTGCTGCCGCAGTAAGCGCTCACGAGCGCCCGTTGAGCTTCAGGTGATGCAGGCGTACCCTTTCGGTACGGGCGCGTGCAACCGCTTCGGCGGTTGCACCGCTGCTCTGCATGGAGATTGCCGATGAAGCCAATGCTCAGAGCGGGCGAGCACATCGAGGGTATGCACTGGATCGCCGAGTATCACCCGCTCACGCACGATATCCGCGTGCTGCGCGAGAACATCGAAGTCGGCACCTACTGCGCGCCGCCGACGCTGTTCGGCGACGAGGCGGGAATGGGCGCCGCGAACCATGACGATCATCGCGGCCGGGAAGCCGCGCTGCGCGCGTATCTGCGCAACTTCGTCAAGGAGCACGACGCGGAGGAGTAACGGTGCGACGGCCGCAATGTCGACGGGCCGCGAAGGCGGCCCGGTCTGTCGTCGTGCGCCGGTCGATCTGCTCTCGACCGGCCCGAATCCATCACGCGCCGGGCCGATGCAACGCACCGGCCCGCGCGCCGCTCAATGTCCGAGCGACTCGATCTTGCCCGCCGGCTGCGCCACGCCATGCGGGCGCGCCATCTGCTTGATCAGCAGCGCGACACACGCGAGCACGCCCGCGACGGCGATCGTCGCGAACACCCCCGCGAACGAGAAGTGCCGGCGCGTCAGCTCGGCGACGAGGAACGACCCCGCGATCCCGCCGAAACGGCCGACGCCGAGCATCCACGCGACACCCGTGCCGCGCCCTTCGGTCGGATAGAACGCGGCGGCCAGCGCCGGCATCGACGACTGCGCAGTGTTCATCAGCACGCCGGCCACGAACACGACCAGCACCAGCAGCCCGACGTTGCCGGCCGCCTGCCCGATCGCATACACGCTCACCGCCGTCAGCGCGTAGCACACGGCGATCACGCGGTTCGCGTTGAAGCGGTCCATCAGCACGCCGCACAGCACGGCGCCCACGCCGCCGAGCGGGAACAGCGCCGAGATCAGCGTCGCGCTCTTCGGCGTCAGGCCCGCATCCTTCAGCAGGATCGGCATCCAGTTGATCGACGCGTAGAAGATCACGAGGCCCATGAAGTACGCGAGCCACAGCATCACCGAGCCGACGATGTACGAGCGCGACAGCACGACGCCGAGGCCCTTGCCGCCCGTCTGCGGTGCGGCTTCGGTCAATGCGAACGAGCCGGCGTTCAACGCGTCGCGCGAGATGCGTGCGAGCGTGGCGCGGATCTTGTCGACGGACTGACCGGTCGCGACCATGAAACGCACCGATTCCGGCATCTTCAGCAGCAACAGCACGCCGAGCAGCAGCGGCGTCACGCCGCCGAGCACCAGCACGCTGCGCCAGCCGAAATGTGGAATCATCCACGCGGCCAGGAAGCCGCCGAACGCGGCGCCGAGCGGAAAGCCGCAGAACATCAGGTTGATCACGGTCGCGCGGCGCTTGTCCGGGCAGAATTCGCCCATCATCGTGACCGCGTTCGGCATCGCGGCGCCGAGCCCGACGCCGGTGATGAAGCGCAGGATGGTCAGGTGTCCGATCGTGTTCGAGAACGCGGACATCAGGCACGCGACGCCGAACAGGAACACCGAGCCGAGCAGCAGCGAGCGGCGGCCGAGCCGGTCGGACAGCGGGCCCGACACGAGCGCGCCGCACGCGAGGCCGAACAGCGCGGCGCTCAACACGGGCGCGAGATCGGGCTTGGTGAGGTTCCATTCGCCGAGCAGCGACGGCGCGATGAAGCCGATCGCGGCCGTATCGAAGCCGTCGAGCAGCACGATCACGAAACACATGAGGAACACGAGCCATTGAAAGCCGCCGAACGGCTGCTCGTTGATGAAGGTCTGGACATCGACCACGGGTGCGCGATTCATCGCTAGTCTCCTTGTCGGCCGGCGTGGGCGCGTCTGCGCTTGCGCCGGTCCCATGCAACATTGATATATGCAAGAAGCGCGGCCTCGTGGCCGCGCCTTTCCTTCGTTCACGCACCGATTCGCTGCCGGTGCGCTCTTCATCGACGACTGCCCGCCAACCTCGGCGGGCCGCCCGATCGGATCATCGCCGGCGCTTAACCGGCCGCATCCTGTTCCTTGAAGATCTTGTCCGCGAGATGGAACGCGGAATTCGCGGCCGGCACGCCGCAATAGATCGCGGTCTGCAGCAGCACTTCCTTGATCTCGTCGCGCGTCACGCCGTTGTTGCGCGCGGCGCGCAGGTGCAGCGCCAGTTCCTCGCCGCGGTTCAGCGCGACCATCATCGCGATGGTCAGCAGGCTGCGCGTATGGCGCGGCAGCCCGTCGCGGGTCCAGATCTCGCCCCATGCATAGCGCGTGATCAGGTTCTGGAATTCGTCGGTCACCTCGGTGCGGTTCTCGATCGAACGGTCGACGTGCGCGTCGCCGAGCACCGCGCGACGCACCTTCATCCCTGCTTCATAACGTTCCTGGTCATCCATCGCCGGTGCCTCACGCAGTCAGGAAATCGAGCAGCGCGCGGTTGAACCCGCCGGTGCACTCGATGTTCGAAATGTGCGCGGCGTCGAATTCGACGTGCAGCGCACCGGGAATCGCGGCGGCCAGCGCGCGGCCCTGGTCGGGCGGCGTCGACATGTCCTTCGCGCCGGTCACGACGAGCACCGGCAACGCGATGCCCTTCACTTCCTCGCGCAGGTCGGCCGCGTTCAGCGCGTCGCAGTTCGCCGCATAGCCGTCCTTGTCGGTATGCACGAAGGTGTCGCGGATCGCATCGAACAGACGCGGCTCGCGTTCGACGAATGCGTCGGTGAACCAGCGCGGCAGCACGGCGTCAGCGAGCGCGGCCATGCCTTCGGCGCGCGCCTTCTGCGCACGCGGCGCCCACACTTCCGGCGAGCCGATCTTCGCGGCGGTATTCGACAGCACCGCGCGCACGATGCGCGACGGGTAGCGCGCGGCGAGCGCGGCGCCCGTCAGCCCGCCCATCGAGATGCCGCAGAAATGCGCGCAGTCGATGCCGACGTGGTCGAGCAGGCCGATCACGTCGCCCGCCAGTTGCTCGATCGTGTACGAACCGGACGGCGCGTCGGAATGGCCGTGGCCGCGCGTGTCGTAGCGCAGGATGTTGAAGTGCTGCGTGAGCGGGCGGATCTGCGGGGCCCACATCTGCAGGTCGGCGCCGAGCGAATTCGAGAAGACGAGCCACGGCGCGTCGTCGCGCGCGGCACGGTCGATCCGGTAATGCAGTTTCACGCCGTTGACAGTGGCGAAAGGCATCTCAAGGTTCTCCTGGTTAGTGCGCGCCCGCATGCAGCGCGAGCACGGCGTCGACATAGGCATGCGCCTCGCCGACGTAATGTGCGGGATCGAGCAGCCGCGCGAGCGCGTCGCGCGACAGGTGGGCCGACACGGTCGCATCGGCGGCGAGCACGTCGAACAGCGTAGCGCCCGTGCGCACGGCTTCCTTCGACGCGTGCTCGACGACGTGATGCGCATCGAGCCGGCCGATGCGGTCGCCGAGCGCGAGCATCACGGCTTCGCCGAGGATCAGCCCGTGCGTGAGGTCGAGGTTCGCGGCGAGGCGCTCGGTGTTGACGTCGAGGCCCGCGACGATCTGCGCGATCTGTGCGAGCGCGCCGCCCGTCAGGCGGGCGAGGTCGGGCAGCGCATCCCATTCGGCCTGCCAGCCGCCGAGGGCGCGCTCGTGCTCCTGCACCATCCCCGCGAACACGGTCGCGACGAGGTTCGGCGCGCGCACGGCAGCCGTCAGCACGGCTGCGCAGCCGACCGGGTTGCGCTTGTGCGGCATCGTCGACGAGCCGCCCTTGCCGGCAGCCGCCGGTTCGCCGAGCTCGCCGACTTCGGTCTGCATCTGCAGCGACACGTCGCGCGCGATCTTGCCGAGCGTGCCGATCAGCATCCCGAAGCACGACGCGGCTTCCGCGATGCGATCGCGCTGCGTATGCCACGGCACGGCCGGCACCGCGAGCTTGAGATCGGCCGCGAGCGCGGCGCTCACGCCGGCTGCGTGTTCGCGCAGGCTCGCGAGTGTGCCGGCCGCCCCGCCGAACTGCAGCACGAGCGCACGTTCGCGCAACTCGGCGAAACGCGCGCGATGGCGCAGCAGCGCATCGAGCCATTGGGCGAATTTGAGGCCGAGCGTGATCGGCAGCGCCTGCTGCAGCCACGTACGGCCGATCATCGGCGTCGCGCGATGGGTGCGCGCGAGCGCCGCGAGCGACGCGCAGGCTTCGTCGAGCAGCGGATCGAGCACGTCGAGCGTGTCGCGCAACTGCAGCACGGTCGCGGTATCGATGATGTCCTGGCTCGTCGCGCCCCAGTGCACGAACTTCGCGGCCTCGGGGTCGTCGGCCTTCACTTGCGCGGTGAGCTGCTTGACGAGCGGAATCGCAAGATTGCCGCCGAGCGCCGCACCGTGCGCGAGCGCGTCGGCGTCGAGTCGGCCGGCGTCGCACGCACGTTCGATCGGCGCGACCGCGGCGGCGGGAATCACCTGCTGCGCGGCCAGCGCGCGCGAGAGCGCGGCCTCGACGTCGAGCATGCGCTGGATCGTCGCGCGGGGCGACCAGATCCGGTTGAGCGGCTCGGTGCCGCAGATCAGGGAGGTCAGGCGGGCGCTGTCTTCGAGCATGGCATCAGAATGGGGAAACGGCGTGCGCCTATTGTCTACCCAAGCGTGCCGGCGTGCGCTCGAATGCGCGCCCCGGCACGCTTGCCGTTCAGGCGGCGGCCTTTTGCGTCGCGTCGATCAGCGGCACGCCGGTCAGCTTCTGCAGCTCGTCGAACGACAGGTCGGTGAAGATCTCGCTCACCGCGAGGCCGTCGGCCGTCACGTCGAGCACGGCGAGATCCGTATAGATGCGGCTCACGCATTGCACGCCGGTGACCGGATACGAGCACTGCGCGACGATCTTGCTCTCGCCCTGCTTCGTCAGGTGCTCCATCATCACGAACACCTGCTTCGCGCCGATCGCGAGGTCCATCGCGCCGCCGACGGCCGGAATTGCATCGGGCGCGCCGGTATGCCAGTTCGCGAGATCGCCGTTCGCCGACACCTGGAACGCGCCGAGCACGCAGTAGTCGAGGTGGCCGCCGCGCATCATCGCGAACGAATCCGAGTGGTGGAAATACGCGCCGCCGGTGAGCAGCGTCACGTGCTGCTTGCCGGCGTTGATCAGCTCGTCGTCTTCCTCGCCGGGCGCGGGCGCCGGGCCCATGCCGAGCAGGCCGTTCTCGCTGTGCAGGAAGATCTCCTTGCTCGGGTCAAGGTGGTTCGCCACCAGCGTCGGCACGCCGATGCCGAGGTTCACGTACGCGCCTTCGGGGATGTCCTGGGCGACGCGCTTGGCCATTTCATCGCGGGTCAGTCGTTTCATGTCGGTTTCTCCAGGCGGGTCAGGCGGCTTGCGATGCAGCGTGTTCGGCGGCCAGCTCGGCCGCGTGCGCGGCCTGCGGCACCTCGACGATCCGCTGGACGAAAATGCCCGGCGTCACGATGTGTTCCGGGTTCAGCGCGCCGAGCGGCACGACTTCCGACACCTGGACGATCGCGACCTTCGCGGCGCTGGCCATGATCGGCCCGAAATTGCGCGCGGTCTTGCGGTACACGAGGTTGCCCCAGCGGTCGCCCTTGTATGCCTTCACCAGCGCGAAATCGGCGTGGATCGGCGTCTCGAACACGTACGGCTTGCCGTCGATCACGCGCGTTTCCTTGCCTTCCGCGAGCTTGGTGCCGTAGCCCGTCGGCGTGAAGAACCCGCCGATGCCGGCGCCCGCCGCGCGGATGCGCTCCGCGAGGTTGCCCTGCGGCACGAGCTCCAGTTCGATCTCGCCCGCGCGGTACAGCGCGTCGAACACCTGCGAGTCGCTCTGGCGCGGGAACGAACAGATGATCTTGCGCACCTTCTTCGCCTTCAGCAGCGCCGCGAGGCCCGTCTCGCCGTTGCCCGCGTTGTTGTTGACGATCGTCAGGTCGCGCGCGCCCTGTTCGATCAGCGCGTCGATCAGCTCGGACGGCATGCCGGCCGTGCCGAAGCCGCCGATCATGATTGTCGCGCCATCGTGGACGTCGGCAACCGCCGACTGAAGCGATTCGAAAATCTTGTTGACCATGTCTCTTCCTGATGCGAACCCGCGGCTCGTGCGCGGCCTGTCGAGGGGACACGCGCGTGCCGCGTGCCGCGCCGGAGGCCTTCGTCGACCCTCGGCTTTTGTTCGCTATTCGAACTCAGATTCGATTAGCGAACGATGGGCCGATCATAGAGTCGCGCACAGCGCGTTGTCAAGGCGGGTTGCCTCGGAGGCCGTCGCATCGTCGAACGGCAAGCCGACGTAGTTTTCAGCGAGCGACTGCGCGGCGGCCCGCGAGCGCGTCACGTACTTCAACTCGGCAAACTTCAGGCGATTGACGAACGGCGAATCGTCCGGCGACGCATGCAGCATGTTCGTCATGAAGTACGAGAAGTGCTCGGCGCGCCACACGCGTTCGAGGCAAGTCGCCGAATAGCGCTCGAGCGGCGTCGCGTCGCCCGTCCGGTAGCGTGCGCCGAGCGCGCGGGACAGCGCGCGGACGTCGGCCACCGCGAGGTTCATGCCCTTCGCGCCGGTCGGCGGCACGATGTGCGCGGCGTCGCCGGCGAGGAACAGGCGGCCGTGCTGCATCGTCTCCGACACGAAGCTGCGCATCGGCGTCACGCTCTTCTGCGTGATCCGGCCCTCGGTCGGCGTCCAGCCGGTGTCGTTCGAGAAGCGCGTGTGCAGTTCGTCCCAGATCCGCGCGTCGGACCATGCGGCGAGGTCTTCATCCGGCTTGCATTGCAGGTACAGCCGCGTGACCGTCGGCGAGCGCATCGAGAACAGCGCGAAGCCGTTGTCGTGGTGTGCGTACACGAGCTCGTCGAGCGACGGCGCCGCGTCGGCGAGGATGCCGAGCCACGCGAACGGGTAGACGCGCTCGAACGTGTTCAGCCGGTCGGCCGGAATCGTCTGCCGCGCGATGCCGTGGAAGCCGTCGCAGCCGGCGATGTAGTCGCAGTCGATGCGGTCGGCGCGGCCGTCCGCATGCTTGAACGTGACGAACGGCCGCTCGCTTTCGACATCGTGCAGCGCGACGTCGCTGACTTCGAAGTGCATCTGATGACCGTGCTCGACGCCGGCCGCGATCAGGTCGCGTACGACTTCGTGCTGGCTGTAGACGGTGATCGCGCGCCCGCCGGTCAGCTCGGACAGGTCGATGCGGTGACGCTGGCCGTCGAACAGCAGCTCGATGCCGTGATGTTCGAGCCCTTCGCGACGCATCCGGTCGCCGAGGCCGGCTTCGTTCAGCGTGTCGACCGTGCCCTGCTCGAGCACGCCGGCGCGGATGCGGTTCTCGCAGTATTCGCGCGAACGCGCTTCGACGAGGATGGAATCGACGCCTTGCAGGCGCAGCAGGTGGGAAAGCAGAAGGCCGGACGGACCGGCGCCGATGATCGCGACTTGGGTGCGCATTGTTCGTCTCCAGAACATTAATTCGAATCGTGGAACACATTTGAGCGCTTTCCCGACTATGCGGCAACGCGATTCAGGAGATATGTTGTATACGTTTCGAAGATACCGGCCCGGCCATGGATGCGCTCGATCTGAACCTGATTCCCTACCTCGTCGCGCTCGACGACGCGCGCAACGTGAGCCGCGCGGGCGACCTGCTCGGCGTGAGTCAGCCGCGCGTGAGCACCGCCCTCGGCCGGCTGCGCGAGTATTTCGGCGATCCGCTGTTCGTGCGCACGTCGCGCGGGATGGAGCCGACGCCGCGCGCGCTCGCGCTGCTGCCGGCCGCCCGCGACGCGCTCGCGCAGATCGAGCGCGGCCTCGTCGCGCCGCACGACTTCGACCCGGCCGCGAGCACGCATACGTTCTCGATCGCGCTGTCGGACGTCGGCGAGATCGTGTTCCTGCCGAAGCTGCTGCAGGCGTTCGCGACGCACGCGCCGCACGCGAACCTGCGTTCGGTCTCGCTCGCGCACGACGAAGTCGGACGCGGCCTCGAAGCCGGGTCGATCGATCTCGCGGTCGGCTACTTCCCCGACCTCGACGGCAACAACTTCTTCCAGCAGCGGCTGTTCACGCACCGGTTCGTCTGCCTGATGCGGCGCGGTCATCCGTTCGAGCAGACGCCGCCGTTCACGGTCGAGCAGTTCCTCGCGTGCGGGCACGCGGTGGTGCGCGCCGAAGGCCGCAGCCAGGAGGTGCTCGAGAAATATCTGGCGAAGCAGCGCATGCAGCGCCGCGCGGTGCTCGAAACGCCGCACTTCATGAGCCTGCCGTTCATCCTGAGCCGCACCGACCTGATCGCGACGGTGCCGCACGCGATCGGCTACGCCTATGCGGCCGAGCACGCGTTCATCGTGCCCGTCGAGCCGCCGCTCGCGTTGCCGCGCTTCGACCTGAAGCAGCACTGGCATCGCAAGTACCACAACGACCCGCGCACCGCGTGGCTGCGCGGCGTCGTCGCGTCGCTGTTCAACGACGAGCAGGACGAATGGCCGAAGTGACGAAGGGGCGCGGCGGCCCGCACGCACGACCGGCGAAAGCATGAAACAATGGCCGGATATCGGCCGCCGCAGGCGGCCTTCGATGGAGCCACTACATGGGTAAGGGAAAGAAATCCGCGCGGCCCGAGGCGGTCGCCTCCCGGCCGAGCCGTGAAGAAGCCGAAGACGCCGTCCGCGTACTGTTGCGCTGGGCCGGCGACGATCCCGCGCGCGAAGGCCTGCTGGACACACCCGCACGCGTCGTGCGCGCGTACGAGCAGTTCTTCGCCGGCTATGCGCTCGACCCGCGCGACATCCTCGCGCGCACGTTCAGCGAAGTCGACGGCTACGACGAGATGATCGTGCTGAAGGACATCCGCTTCGAGAGCTACTGCGAGCACCACATGGTGCCGATCATCGGCCGCGCGCACGTCGCGTATCTGCCGAACCATCGTGTCGTCGGCATCTCGAAGCTCGCGCGCCTCGTCGATGCGTTCGCGAAGCGCCTGCAGATCCAGGAAAAGATGACCGTGCAGATCGCCGACACGCTGTTCGACGTGCTGCAGCCGAAGGGCGTCGGCGTGATCCTCGAAGCCGCGCACCAGTGCATCTCCACGCGCGGCGTGCACAAGCCGGGCGTCGAGATGGTCACGTCGCGCATGCTCGGCACGTTCCGCACCGATCCGTCGACGCGTCGCGAATTCCTGTCGATCGTCGCGAATCCTTCCTCGGTCAACCTGACGAATACCTGATGGAGCAGACGAAGCAAACGGCGCACGCGCCCGTCGTGCTCGTGACCGGCGCCGCGCGCCGGGCCGGGCGCGCGTTCGCCGAGTATTTCGCGGCGCACGGCTATCGCACCGCGGTGCACTACGACCGTTCGGCCGATGCCGCGCAGGCCGCCGCCCGCGCGATCGCCGAACGCGGGCACGATTCGGTGGCGCTGCAGGCCGACCTGTCCGATGCCGCGCAGATCACCACGCTGATCGACCAGGTGTACGCGCGCTTCGGGCGCCTCGACGTGCTGGTCAACAACGCGTCGGTGTTCTGGCAGGACCATTTCCCGAGCTTCGATCTCGCGGCGTTCGACCAGGCGTGGGCCGTCAACTGCCGCGCGCCGATCCTGCTCACGCGCGCGTTCTACGAACGGGCTCGCGCGGCCGGCACGCAGGGCGTGGTCGTGAACGTGGTCGACCAGAAGATCAAGGAAAACTTCCACCGCGACCATTTCAGCTACACGGTCGCGAAGGCCGCGCTCGGCAACCTGACGCAGATGCTCGCGCTGTCATCCGCGCCGGTGCTGCGCGTGAATGCGGTGTTCCCGGGGCTGATGCTGCCGAGCGACGACCAGACGCAGGCCGACTTCGAACACGCGAGCCGCGCCTCGACGCCGCTCGCGCGCATCGCCGGCCCCGACGACGTCGCCAGCGCGATCCTGCTGCTGACGGGCAATGCGTACAACGGCGTGGATTTCGTCGTCGATGCGGGCCAGAACCTGATCCGCGTGGACCAGGACGTGCTGTACAAGCACCGCTCGCCGGACGGCAAGCACTGACGCTTCGATGAACGAAGGCTGCTGCACGCCGCCCTCGTGCGCCGGGCCGAGCGGGCTTCGCACCGCTCACGCCCGCGAACGCCGGACGGCGGTCCGGCCGCCGAACCATTGCGCGTCATCCGCCGCGTTGCGCGGAACGGCGCCCGCGCATTCGCTGCCGCGTTACGGCTTCTCGGCGCTCCCGCCTTCGCGGACCTTACCCTGCGCGACGCTCGTGCCGGGCGGCACGCTGTGCGTGAGCCACACGTTGCCGCCGATCACCGAGCCGCGCCCGATCGTCACGCGGCCGAGAATCGTCGCGCCCGCGTAGATCACCACGTCGTCCTCGACGATCGGGTGCCGTGCATTGCCCTTCACCAGCGCGCCGTCGCCATCGGCCGGGAAACTCTTCGCGCCGAGCGTGACGGCCTGGTACACGCGCACGCGCTCGCCGATGATCGCGGTCTCGCCGATCACGACACCGGTGCCGTGGTCGATGAAGAAGCTCGGGCCGATCTGCGCGCCGGGGTGGATGTCGATGCCGGTCGCCGAGTGGGCGATTTCATTGATGAACCGCGCGAGCAGCGGCACGCCGAGCTGGTGCAGCGCATGCGCGAGCCGATGGTGCATCATCGCCAGCACGCCGGGATAGCACAGCAGGATCTCGGTGATGTGCTGCGCGGCCGGGTCGCCCGCGTACGCGGCCTGGATGTCGCTGACGAGCAGCGCGCGGATCGCCGGCAACTGCCGGCCGAATTCGCGTGCGATCTCGAACGCGCGTTCGTCGAGTTCGGCGAACGGCGTATCGACATGCTCGGGCAGGAACGGCAACGCGCGGCGGATCTGTTCGGACAGGATGCGCAGCGTGCTTTCGAGCGTGTGGCCGACGTAGTAGTCGACGCTTTCGTCGGTCAGGTCGGGCGCGCCGTAGTGCGTCGGAAACATCGACGCGCGCAGGCCGGTCACAATCTTGCAGATTGCATCGCGCGACGGCAGTTCGCGGATGCCGCGCGGATGGCGCGTGCGATGGAGTTCCTCGCGCGACTCGCGCAAGCCGGCGACGATTTCTTCGAGGCCCCACTGACGGGCGGGTGATGTCGACATATGCCAATGCGGGCAGCCGCGCGCGGATGCGCGGCCGCTAATAAAGTGACGGGTTCCGCAAGATTACCGCGTTTTTTGTCCGGGAGCGGCACCCCGGGGATCGGCCGGACGGCCGGCGCTGCTCGACCGCGCCAGCGTCACATCGAGATGCTGCTCGCGTCGATCCAGCGCACGGCCCAGTCGCGCGCGTGCGCGATCGCGTCGCCTTCGTCGTTGAACTGGAGCTCGATCGGAAAAAAACGGTTCGCAACCAGCTCCCCGTCGCTCGATCGGGAGATCACGACGTAGGGCTTGAATGAACCGTCACTGGCGCGTGCGGGCGCGCAATTCAACAGATAACCGCGGTGCGTGAAGGCAGTAGTCGCTTGCATGAATCCGCCACCTCTAGTCCCTTGCTTTGTTGTTCACTACCCGTCTTTAAGGGTGCTGCGGCGCCCCGGCGCGGGCAGAGGCGGCGAGACTTCATCCCCTGTCGCCGCTTCGCAGGAAAAGAATCATACTCTGTAGAAAACGCGTCTTCTAGCTGAAATAAATCATGACAAATCAGTGCGCGTCGCGCGACCGCGGCGATCGCCCGCGCGCCTTTTCCCGTCGTGCCCGGAACGGGATTTGCTTCGATCCGGAGCGTGTCGCCGCCAGGAGAGCCGTGATGGAATCATCCGCTCAAACAGGTCGTGCGCATCCGCGCAGCGTCGAACTCGACAACGACGACACGCACGACAGCACGGTCGATACCGACGGCAAGCACCGCGAAGCGTCGCGCCTCGCCGGGGTCGGGCCGATCTCGCCCGACCAGATCACGCGCAGCAACGCGTCGCTCGTCAATGCGATGCCGGAAGCCGGCGACGGCTTCGCCGGTTTCGACAGCCGCCCCGACGGCAATCATCCGGCGTTCGCGCTGCGTGCCGGCTACCGGGTGATCGAGAAAGGCTTCGACACGCCGCCCGCGGGCGACGCGCCGTTCGGTCCCGTTCACCGGATGTACGGCAGCGCGTACTGGCCCGGCCACGGCCGCCGCCCCGAGCGCGTCATCGAGTTGACCGCCGTGCCGGGATAGCCCGCGGCGTTTGAATCGATCGTTCGATTCGGAATCGCCGTCGAACGATGGCGGTGGATCGGCGCGTACGATTCGCGCTACGCGCCGATACTCGTTCGCGCGATGCCGAAGCGAACGGTTCCGCGCACGGGCCTCGGCGTTCACGGTCATGCCTGCCGCGCATCGCATCGACGCACATGCATTGACCGAAGTCATGGCGGCGCGGCGCGATTGCGATTGAATGGCGATGCGTGCCGCGCATCGGCGTGACTGCCGTGTCGGGTCGATGCGCGCGCATGCGGTTTCGCCGACGATCCGGCCACACCACGCGACACGCATCGCGCGGTGCAGCATGCGTCGCATGCATGGCCCTGCCCGGCCGCGACCGGAACCGCGCGACCGTGCGGCAGCGCGGGCATCTCGCTGCACGATCCTGCCCGTTGGTTTACTCTGCCTCGCAGCATCGCGCATTGCCCAGCCCGCTCGGCCATCCGGCCGACTTCGTTTCAACCCGCCACTCGGAGACACTATGTACAAGCGTATTCTGGTTGCCGTCGACGGCAGCGACACGTCCCGCCATGCGTTCGACGCCGCGCTGGCGCTCGCGAAAGCGCACGGCGCCGAGCTGCAGCCGTTCTACGTTGTCGAAAACGCCGCGATCTACTACAACGTGCCCGGCTACGATCCGTCCGTGCTGCGCGATCAGCTCGTCGCGCAGGGCAACACGCTCGCGCAGGATTTCGCGAAGCGGATGCAGGCCGCCGGCGTGAAAGGCGAAACGCGGCTGAACGAAGCGACGTCGCTCAACGACGTATCGTCGCTGATCCTCGACGGCGCGAAAGCGTTCGGCGCCGATCTGCTCGTGCTCGGCACGCACGGCCGTCGCGGCTTCCGCCGCCTCGTGCTCGGCAGCATCGCCGAACAGTGCGTGCGCCACGCGACGCTGCCCGTGCTGCTGATCCCGGCGGCCGCCAACGCGGACGAGCCGGCCGCCTGAGCGGCGCTCGGCAGGCGCGGCCGGTCGCGACGTTTTGTCACCCGACAGCGGCAACTTGCGGTGGGACAATGATTTCGTCGATTCAACGCCGGAGTAAACGATCATGCTGACGCCCGTCGCCACCCGCCCCGCCGCCACGCCCCATGCCGGTAGCTGGGCCCCTCGCCAGGCCGCGCACTGCTCGTCGTGCGCGATGCGGCACCTGTGCATGCCGCAGGGCCTGGCGCCCGAAGCGCTCAGTCGCCTCGAGTCGGTCATCTGCGCGGCACGCCCGGTCAAGCGCGGCGAAGCGCTGTTCCGCGAAGGCGACGCATTCGACAACCTGTACGCGGTGCGCTCGGGTTCGCTGAAAACCGTCGCGACGCGTCACGACGGCCGCGAACAGGTCACGGGCCTGCACCTTGCCGGCGAAGCGCTCGGCCTCGACGGCATCTGCGACGATACGCACCCGCGCACCGCGGTCGCGCTGGAAGACAGCTCGGTCTGCGTGATTCCGTACAGCGCGCTCAAGACGCTGTGCTCGGAAGCCGGCTCGATGCAGTTGCGCATGCACAAGCTGATGAGCGAACAGATCGTGCGCGAAACGTCGCAAACGATGCTGCTCGGTTCGCTGAATGCCGAAGAGCGCGTCGCCGCGTTCCTGCTCGACGTGTCGTCGCGCTACCTGAAGCGCGGCTACTCGCCGTCGGAATTCAACCTGCGGATGACACGCGAGGACATCGGCAGCTATCTCGGCATGACGCTCGAAACGGTCAGCCGCACGCTGTCGAAATTCCAGAAGCGCGGCCTGATCGAAATGCAGGGCCGCCACGTGCAGATCATCGACTTCGACGGCCTGCAACACCTCTGATACCGCACGGCGCGCGCCCGTCGCGCGCCGCCTGCCCAACGTCGCCGGTCAATCGAGAAACAGCGCGGCACGCGCTTTCAGCGCCGCGCTGAAATCGTCGAGCCAGCCGATCGACAGACGCCAGCTCTGCCAGTACAGATCGATGTCGATGGTTCGCCCGCGCGACATGTCGATCAACTCGCCCGCCGCCAGTTGGCGGTCGACCATCCGGTCCGGGCACATCCCCCATCCCAATCCCGTTTCGCACGCGCGCAGGTAGCCCGCGACGTGCGGTATCCAGTGCTGCGGCGGATCGAGATCCGCGCGCGTCACGCGCCGGATGAAGCGCGCCTGCAAGCCGTCCTTCGGATTGAACATCACGCACGGCGCGCGGCGCAGCGCATCGCGCGTGATCCCCGCGTCGAAATAACGTGCGTAAAACGCCGGCGAACACACCGCGCGATAGCGGATCCGCCCGAGCCGCTCCGACCGGCATCCCTGGATGGGCTCGGCCTGCGCGGTCACGGCGCCCTGCACGCTGCCGTCGCGGATGCGCGAGGCCGTGTAATCCTGATCGTCGATCACGAGGTCGAGCAGCGTCTCGCGCTCGGTGCAGAACGGCCCGACCGCGTCGATGAACCACGTCGCGACGCTGTCGTCGTTGACGGCCACGCGCAGCGTCGGCCACGCGCTCGCGATCTGGCCCGGCAACGCGGGCATCCGGCCGCCCAGTTCGGCTTCCAGCAACTGCACGCGTTCGGTATGCCGGCACAGCAGCGCGCCCGACGTGGTCGCGACGCACGGCTGCCCGCGCTTGACGAGCACGCTGCCGACCCGCTCCTCCAGCAGCTTCACGCGCTGCGACACCGCCGACGGCGTGACATTCAGCTCCTTGGCCGCCCGCTCGAACGAACCGTGCCGGATCACGGCGGCGAGGGCATCGAGCAACGCGTAGTCGAGCATTAGATTTCCTTAATCTGCATTAGGTGATTTAGCTTCTCTTATTCTCGCGCTGCTCGCAGACTAGCGCTACCCGATTCGTTCGTCTACTGCTTCCACGGCTGTCCCCCATCATGAACTGGCTCGCTTTTTCTCACGGCGCCGCCCTGTGCGCGTCGCTCATCGTCACCATCGGCGCGCAGAACGCATTCGTCCTGCGCCAGGGCATCATGCGCTCGCATGTCGGCAAGATCGTGCTGCTGTGCGCGGTGTCCGACATGATCCTGATCGGCGCGGGCGTCGGCGGCGCGTCGGTGCTCGTCGAGCGCTATCCGACCTTCGTCCACGCGGTGCTGTACGTCGGCCTCGCATATCTCGCGTGGTTCGGCATCAATGCGCTGCGCCGTGCGTTCAAGCCCGGCCACGACACGCTCGACGTGCGCGGCGACGCGGTCGCGCCGCCGCCGCAGAGCGCGCTCGCGATCGTGCTGATGACGCTCGCGTTCACGTGGCTCAACCCGCACGTGTATCTCGATACGTTCCTGCTGATCGGCACGGCCGGCGCGCGCGAGCCGGAAGGCGGGCGGCTCGCGTTCGCGATCGGCGCGATGACGGCCAGCGTCGTGTGGTTCCTCGGGCTCGGCTATGGCGCGCGCTTGCTGGCGCCGTGGTTCCGCAAGGCGGTCGCGTGGCGCGTGCTGGATGGCGCGATCGGCAGCATGGTGCTGTTTCTCGCGGCCGTGCAGTTGCGGTAGGGCGGGAGCGTCGCGGCAGACGCGGTCTGCCGCGACGTGAGGTCAGCCGGTCGCGGTCGCGACCGGTATCGCGTTCGGCGTCAGGCCGTCGAAGTCGCGTCGGGCAGCGTGCCGCCAACCGCCGCGGGCTGGTTGCTGGCGAGCTGCGGCTCGTTGGCTGCCATCGGGTCCTGCTGCTTCGCCGGATCGGCCTTGGCGAGTTGCGTGGCGGCCTGCTCGGCCTTGTCGCCCTCGTAACGCCAGTACAGGAACTTCTTGCCGCGCTTGCCCATGAAGTACTGGCGGTTGACCGACCAGCGGCTCGCTTCGGCGAAGCCGGCGTAACCGTCTTCCATCTGCTTCTTGAAGCCCGCAATCGAGTCGTGCACGTAGTGATCGAAGAACCGGTCGAACGTCGCGCGCGCCGCCGGATCGATGCCGCCGAGCCAGTTGCCGGTGACCCGCGTCGCCGCGTCGATCGCCTTGTACTGCTCCGAGATGGTCCGCGTCAGGATGCCCCCGTTGGCCCGACGCACGGCATCCGCATCTTCGTTCCATTCGCCGTCGGTGATGGCCATGTGGGGGTCCACGCCGCCCGGCGGCTTCAGCCGGCCGTCGTGCAGGCGCCGGCTGCGGCTGGCGCGCCACTGGTAGTAGCGGTTCATGTGCCAGATGATCTGCGACTCGAGCCGGTCGCTGTTCGACGCCACGCCCGCGCGACGCTCGTTGCCCTGCCCCATGTACACGTTCCAGGCCGCCTCCAGCTCGCGGGAAATCGCGAACAGCCCGCCGGCCGTTTCCATGACGTCCTTCGGCTCGCGGAACGGCACGCCGGCCTTCCAGGCCTCGATGAAGAGATTGTTCAGCGCGACGTTGGCCAGTTCGTTGGTTCGCCCTTCCTGGTAGTTGCGCTCGTAGCCGCCGCCCACGTCCGAGTGCATGCCGGGGTAATACACCTCGCGGCAGTTCGCGGGAAGCTTCTGATCCTCGCGCACCGAGTCGCCGGGGAATTTCTCCCGGACCTCATGCGACGCGACATAGTGCACGCATTGCCGGACGTAGTCCGGAATGCGGATGTCGTTCGCCCATTCCGCATGGCCGCCCTTGTCGATGCCGTGCAGCACGCCGCCATAGACCGGCCCGAGGATCGCGCCCACGATGTAGGGCGCCGCCTTCTCCAGGCGGCTGCCGCCGAAGCCCGTCGACGCCACCGTATCGAGGATGCCCATGAAGTAGACGACCACTTCGGGACGCATCCCCTTCATGTTCTTCTTGTTCCACCAGAGCCGGCCGCCGATGTTCTCGGCCAGTTGCTCGGTCAGCATGCGGACGAACGCGCGTGCCTCGGTGGCGCCGCGCGAGAAACCGAACGCGGCCACGTTGATCTGGCTCACGGCCGGCATGTGGTTCGTCACGTGTTTTTCGAGCTCGCGGAGCATCCAGCGGATGCGCGCCTCGCCCTTGCTCGCGGCCGCCATGCCCAACACGCCGTCGAGACCCTTGCCCGAATCGCCGACCTTGCTGCAGGGGGTGCCGACGCCCTCGACGTACCGGCCCATCGTGCGCGGATTGGCCTTGTTGAACGGGACATGGGCGAACATCGCGAGCTTGGCGATGTTGCTGTACTTGGTCCTCGCGACGTCCGTCGAGCCGTTGCCGTCCTCGCCGTAGTTGTTGCCCGTGCCATCGAAGAAGGCCGTGAACCACACGGGCTTCGGACACTCCTTGCATTGCTCGACCCGCAGCGGATCGAGCGCCTCGCGGTGCGCGTGGCGGATCGAATCCTCGACCGGCGTGATATCGGTGATGCGTCGAATGAGGGGAGGATTGCTCATGGCGGTTACGCTCCTGTTCCGATCAGGTGTCCGGCGTCAATTCCACTGGGCCGGCTTCTTGCGCCCATAGAACGGATTGGGAATTTCCTTCAGGCACGCGCGGTCGGCCAGCTTGGGCTGCGCGTCACGCTTGGACAGGGCCACCTTCGGGTCCGGGCCGTCGACTTCGAAATCCATGTCGCCTTCCACCCGGCCATCGGGGAAGAAGTGCAGCACGATGCCGCCGCTCTTGTCCTTGACGGGCGGCCGCGTGACCGTGATCTCGCCTTCGCACCACGCCATCCCCGGCTGGGTTTCCCGGTGCGTGTACGGGTCGTAGTTCGCGGACGACGCTTCCATCGCGCGCTTGTCGACCACGCGCTCCCACCACACCTTGAACGTCTTCGGGGTCTTCCAGCGGAAATCCCACGCGAGACTCGGGCGCGAGCCGCCCCCGCCGGACCAGTACTTCGCATTCCGGGGCGTGGCGTGCGCGCCGTCGGCGCTCGCCGCGTCGTCGAGGCTGTTCTTGTCGGGCGGCAGCAGATAGACGCCGTAGATGTCGTAGTCCGTATAGTTGAAGGACCCGGCGGTGATGACGTCGTAGTTCGGGTCGTTCCATTTATTCACTTCGCCCGGCGCCAAGCTGTCCTTTTCGGCATCGTTCACGCTCTTGCTGCAGGCAGCCGTGGAGAAAACCATCACGGACAGCAAGGTGATCCAGCAGCGGTTCATATTGAACTTCCTTCTCTTTCAGTCGATTTCATTCGCGTCGCGTCGCGCACGCGCCATCACGCGGCCGCTTCCTGCATCCGCCGCCAGTCTTCCGCCGACACCCGCGCCAGCGCCTCCGGAAACGCCTGCCCCTGCGCTACCGCGTCGAACACGGCGGCCATCGCCGGATCCTCGTCGAAGCGCGCGCCGTACCGCAACGCCAGTTCGCAATAGATCAGCAGCGACGCCGCGCTGTCGGCGCCGTGCGCACGGCAGCGCGCCAGTTGGTCTCGCACGAAGTCGTAGTGCTGCGCGGCCGGCAACGACGCCAGCAGCGCGGGCTTTTCGACCCGCAGCCGCTCGAGCAGCGTGTACGGATAGCACGCGGCGAGCAGTTCGTCCTCCTGCGCCTGGGTCAACTGCAGCGGAAATTCGGCGGCCTGCCTGACGTCGGCGGGCGCGGCGATGTCCGCCGTGCGAAGCTGCAGCGCGGTATCGCGGTGAATCCAGTGCCGCACACCCTGCGCCAGATACGCGCGATGCGCGGCGGGCAGCATGTCGAGCCAGAACGGCAGCACGCGCGGATCGAAGAAGCGCATCAGCATCACGCTCTCCATCTGCTCGAGCTGGACGTCCACCATCGGCGCCAGATGCGCGGCCAGTCGCGCGAGCGACAGCGGCGACACGAGCACGCTCGCCGCCGGCCATGGAATGCTGCGCACCTCGATCGCGTCCGCGGCATCGGCGCCG
Source organism: Burkholderia sp. IO2 (assembly GCF_029522185.1). Classification (NCBI taxonomy): domain Bacteria; kingdom Pseudomonadati; phylum Pseudomonadota; class Betaproteobacteria; order Burkholderiales; family Burkholderiaceae; genus Burkholderia; species Burkholderia sp. IO2. The sequence continues at coordinate 181,790 of NZ_JAKWFH010000005.1, forward strand.
TCGGCGCCCGGCTGCCATTCGAACAGCAGCGGCCCGACGATTCTCGCCTCGTCGTCGGCGTCGTCGAGCAGCGAAGCCGCGACGAACGCGGGCCACGACGCCTTCTCATCGTCCGGCAAGGTATCGAGCAAGGCACCGTCGATCAGGACGTAAGCGCGCAGCCCGTCCTGCGACGACAGCGCCGCCTGCAGCGCGTCGGCCGCCTGCGCGGCTGTCGGGTCATTCGTCATGCGCTGCCCTGCCTCACGCCTTGGCCGCGAACGGTGACGCCATCGACGCCGCGTTGACCATGCACGGCGCGCACGCCGTGCCCGGGAACGCGCGCGCGGGCACCGGCAGGCTGTCCGGCCCGATGAACGTATGCGACGCGGCATGCGCGGTGAATTCGCCCTTGGTCCCGTGCACGATGCCGCTGCCGTTCCAGCGCGTATAGCTGGTGCCGCCGTTGATCAGGACTTCTTCCTTCGCGGTGATGGTGATGCGGTTCGCATCGACCTTCACGTCCAGCTTGGCCAGCACGTTGATGCTGTCCTTCAGCGCCTGGATGTCGATGTCGGCGGCGGCGGCCACGAGCCGGATGCCCTTCTCGAACGCGGCGACGCGCACCGCCTCCTGCGCGCTGACCAGCATGCTCTTGCCCGCACCGATGCTCGTGTGGGCGCCGCTCGTCAACGCGACGTGCTGATCGCTCGCGACATGAGTCGACCCCGTCGTCGTGGCCAGGATCCCGGCCGGGCTGGCGAGCGCGAGAAACGGCTGCGCGAACTCCGGAAACTCGCCTTGCTGCGGATTGCCGCCGCTGCCTCTCAGGCCGTCGTTCTGCGTGCGAAGCGCCTGGTGGACGGCATCCTGGTCGCCGGACTCCTGCGCCTTCACGTCGTGCGCGGAACCCGACAGCGACTCGTGCAGGTCGTGCGCCTTGTCGAGACGGGCGACGGTCTCGCCGATGTCGGTCGCGTGGGCACGCGCGTCGTAGCGCGCCTCGCTGGTGACGAGCAGGCCCTTGGCCGCCCGCACCGCGCCATGCGCGTCGGTCCGCAACTCGAAGCCGCGGGCGCGCTGATCGGTGCGCCCCTGGGTTGCATCGATGCGGACGTTGTGCCCGAGCGTCAGCTCGCTCGCGTCGGTATCGCTGCGCAGCTTCAGCTGGAGCTGCTGCGGCGTGTCGTCGAGCAGCACGTGGTTCGAACGCCCGCCCGCCGCGTTGCCGCTGTCGCCCGACAGCTCGCGGCTGCGCAGGCCGGTCAGCACGTGCTGGTCGGGCAGCGCCCACGGCGGCATCCGTTCCGCGTTGTACGTGGTGCCCGACACGACGGGGCGATCGGGATTGCCGTCGAGGCACATCACGAGCACCTCGCTGCCCACGCGCGGATGCGCGATCATGCCCTTCTCGCCGCCCGCCCAGCCGGCGGCCACGCGGATCCGCGCGCTGATCTGCGCCGCACGATCCCAGTGATAGACGATGCAGACGCGGCCATATTCGTCGACGTCGACGCTGCCGGCCCCTTTCGCGCCGGCGACGGTCGCGGTTTGCGGCGCCAGCACGCGCACCGGTTCGCTGTTGAACCCGCGGCCCGGGCGCCACGGCGTACGTCGATGGCCCGCGACGAAGCGGTTGCGATACTCGGGTTTGCCGTCGGCCTGCAGGTAATTGTTCGCCGCTTCGTGACGGGCTTCGAGAATCAGGTACTCGTGATCCTGCGGGCTACCCGACGCCGCGCTGAAGTGATCGGACAGCTGGAACCAGCGGCCGGGCAGGATGCCGTGATGGTTGCCGGCCGCGTCGAAACGCGTCGCGGCCGCCTCGATCTCTTCCATCCGCACGCGCGCGAGCGCATCGCCGGCGCGCGTCTGCTTCGCGAACCCGTAGTGCCCCACGTACTCGTGATGCTCGACCTGCGGCGCGACGCCCGGCGGATGCAGCGTCGGAATCTGCGCATGGGCCGCATGCGGCGCCTTGAAATCGAACGCGGTCGCGCTGTAGCTGCCGGCGGACAACGACCGCACCGCGGACCATTGGGAAATGGCGTCGGCGGCCATCGGGCCGTCGTGGGTCTGGAAACGGATCACCGGCGAGCGGCCGTCGACGGCCGGGCACTGCACCGTGCTGTCGTCGCCGACGATCAGCTTCAGGCCTTTCTCGTCGTGCTCCCACCAGTACAGGAACCCGACGGCTTCCAGATGGCGGACGATGTAGTTCCAGTCGCTTTCGCCGAGCCCGCCGCCCTGGACGTTCATCGTGCGCGCCGGATCGTCGCCGCGCACGCGCCACTCCCACGACGGCGCGAGCCCCTGGTAATCGGCGAGCAGCGTGCCGATCTGCTGCTGAAGCGATTGGCCGAGGAACAGGCGGTTGTTCACGCGAGTCCGCAGGAAATGGCTCCACGGGCGCAGCACCGCGCGGTATTCCGCAATCGAATCGTCGTTGCGGACCAGCGAAAACGCGGTGCAATAGCCGGTGAAATAACGCAGGCCGCCGTCGGGGCGCACCATCGACACCGCGAGCAGCTTGCCCAGCATGTCGGCCAGCGTGATGCCCGCCTCGCTGGACAGCAGCGTCACGTCGAACGTGAAATCGATCCCCAGCCCTTCGTGCGCGACGAGACGCTCGGCAACCAGCCGCGCCGGACGTTGCCGCCCGTACGCGTCGGTCACCGACGGTGCGTCGTCGTGCGGAAAAGACAGCGCGAGCAGGCGTTTGTCTTGCAGGAAAAACGGGGTTCGAATGAATGCCGCCAGGTCAGCCATGACCGCCTCAGAATGATTTTTCGTTCGTATGGAAACGGCCCGCTGCCATCCCTAATTTTGGGATGAAAGGATATCGTAGACAACGCAGCGCGACAACGTTGACGCCCTACGTCATTTCCCTGTCCCGGCACGGAAAATCGGTAATAAATACAGCACGTTGCGCGCGTGGGAGCCGGTGCTCGAACGGACGTCGCCGCCATGATGACGTCGCCTCGTCCGGCATCCCGACGCACGCGCGCGAAACCCGCCGGTTGCTGCGCCGGCGGCGGAACCTCGCCATGCGCTTCGCCGTCTCAACGCGACCGGCTTCACGTCCCGCAGTCCCTCCCGTCACCCGCAGCTTACGGAGCAGAACATGGCACATCGCACCCTCGGTACATCCGGCATCCAGGTTTCGCCGCTCGCGTTCGGCGGCAACGTCTTCGGCTGGACCGTCGACGAAAACGCATCGTTCGCGTTGCTCGACGCGCTCGCCGACACCGGCATCAACTTCATCGACACGGCCGACGTCTATTCGGCCTGGGTTCCCGGCAATCACGGCGGCGAATCGGAAACGATCATCGGCAAGTGGCTGAAGCGCTCCGGCAAGCGCGAGCAGGTCGTGATCGCGACCAAGGTCGGCCTGCTCGACGCGCGCGCGGGGCTGTCGAAAGACAACATCCTGAAGGCCGTCGACGATTCGCTGCGCCGCCTGCAGACCGACTACATCGACCTGTATTTCTCCCACCGCGATCTCGCCGACACGGCCCCGCTCGAAGAAACGCTCGGCGCGTATCAGACGCTGATCGACGCGGGCAAGGTGCGCATCATCGGCGCGTCGAACTACAGCGGCGCACGCCTGCGCGAGGCCGCCGCGATCAGCGCGCGCGACGGGCTGCCCGCCTACCAGGTCATCCAGCCCGAATACAACCTGCTCGACCGCGCCGACTACGAACGCGATCTCGAGCCGGTCGTGCGTGACCTGAAGCTCGGCGTCGTCAACTACTACGCGCTCGCGAGCGGGTTCCTGTCGGGCAAGTACCGCAGCGAAGCCGACCTGAAGAAGAGCGTGCGCGGTGATCGCGTCGCCGGCTATCTGAACGCGCGCGGCCTGCGCATCCTCGCCGCGCTCGACGCGGTGTCGGCGAAGCACAATACGCAGCCGGCCGCGATCGCGCTCGCGTGGCAGATCGCGCGGCCGACGATCACCGCGCCGATCGCGAGCGCGACGTCGCTCGCGCAGCTCGCGCTGCTCGGCGAGGCGATCCGCGTCACGCTCGATCAGGACGACATCCGCCGGATCGACGAAGCCAGCGCCCCCTGAAGTCTGCCGCGGCGGCAAGCCGATGGAATCGCACGGGCAGGCGGCTCCACGGCTTGCCCGCGATTCACGCAGGGCGGATGGATACAATGGCGAGCATCCGATGGCCGCGGGGCTCGACCGGGCTTCTTCGCGCCGAATCAAAACCACGCATAAGAAACCGCCGATGATCCACCTTGCCCGCCGCTCCCGTGCTGCCCGTCATGTCCGTCCGCTCGCCACGACGATCGCCGCGCTGCTCGCCTGCGCACCGGCCGTATCGTTCGCGGGCTGGTACGAAATCGCGAACTACACCGGCACGATCGGCAACGCGCCGGTGCACGTGTCGCTGCAGACCTACGACGCGATCAACCACAACGACGCGGGCCGCTGGCGCGTCGACGGCAGCTACTATTACGACGCGCATCGCAAGCCGATCCCGTTGCGCGGCCAGCGCGAGCCCGACGGCCGCCTGACGCTGTGCGAAGCGTCGTCGCCCGCATCGAACGCCGACGCGCCGGTCGTGCCGGCCGCCTCGCCGTCACGACCGAAGCCTTGCCCGATCGCGCTGACCGTCAGCGGCAAAGCGGCGACCGGCACGTGGGACGACGGCCGCAAGACGCTGCCGATCACGCTGAACGAAGTCGGGCGGCTGAACGACACCGACGACCCGCACCTGCAACTCGACGGCAGCGTCGATATCCCGATGTGGTATCGCACCAAGACGCACATGCTGGTCGGCGTCTACGCGCGGTCCGACAAGTGCGGCGTGGCGATGCAGTCGCTACGGGCCGTGAACATCGCGACGGGGCGCGTCGATCGCACCATCGCGCTCGACTGCGACGCGGGGATGGTGATGACGTCGATCTACGCGAACGTCACCGGCGCGCACCGGGCGGACCACGTGAGCGTCGAATTCCGCGACGGCAAGATGGGCTACGCGGAGGACGTGTCGCTCGGGCTGCCATCGTCCTCGTCGAAGCCGAAGTAAGCCGGCCACGCCTACCCCACAAAGCCGCATACGTGTCTTGACTCGCACGGCCGCTTTCGTTGACCCGGACGGCCATCGATCGCGCAATCGCGCGCCGCGCCCCGCTGCAAGCGCGTCACGCGCACGTCCCGGGTCTTTCACGGATTGACCGCGACGTTCGGCGTGCCCGAGACTGCGCCGCTCGGGCCGTCATCGGGAGAACGTCATGCCGGACACCAGCACGGAGATCGCCACGATCTCGACGCGCGCCGTACGCGGCGCCGAGCGCGTCGACTTCTGGGTCGACCACGTCGCACGCACGCTCGTGCGGATCGAATGCAGCGGAAAGTCGTCCGAAGGGATCGATGCGTCGCTGCGCAAACGCGATCTCGGGCTGTTCCGCGCGTGCGACATCGTCGCGAACCGGCACGCGGTCGTGCGCACGTCGCACAACATCCACGCCGACCAGCGCGACGCCGTGTTCATCTGCCTGATGCACGAAGGGCACGGCTATACGTTCCAGGACGTCGACTGCATGCAGCACGGGCCCGGCGACCTCGTGCTGTACGACACGTCGATGCCGTACGGTCACGGCTTTCCCGCCGACATGGCGATGACCGTGCTCGACGTGCCGCGCGACGTGTTCGAAGCCCGCGTCGCCCCGTGGCGCTACCGCAGCCTCGTCAAGATCGATCGCGACGACGGGGTCTCGTCGTGGGCCGTGCGGCAGGTGGTTGCGCTGCTCGCCGCGCCGCAGGAGCCGACGCCCGACGCGCGCGAACGGCGCGCCGCCGCGATCCTCGAGCTCGTGCAGTCGATGCTGCGGCTGCGCGACGGCGACGCGTCGCCGACGAAATCGACGGTCCACACGCTGTCGCGCGCGAAGGCGTTCATCGACAGCCATCTCGCCGACGACGATCTCGACAGCCGGTCGGTCAGCCGCGCGATCAACCTGTCGCCGCGCCAGCTCGCCCGCGTGTTCGAGATCGAAGGCACGCCGCTCACGCGCTACATCCTCGCGCGGCGGCTCGAACGCTGCCGCGCCGACCTGCGCGACCGGTCGCTGAAGCACCTGACGGTCAGCGAAATTGCGTTCCGCTGGGGCTTCAACAACAGCGCGCACTTCAGCCGCAGCTATCGCGCGCGGTTCGGCGAAACGCCAAGCGACACGCGCGCGCCGGCCGACACGCGCTAACCGCTGCCACCCGCTCCTCGCACCGCCGCTCGCCGCATGTCCCGCCGAGGCAAGCACGGCGTCCGCGTCGGTCAAATCGGGCCGCAACCCGCTCGCTAAGCTGGCTTCCTGCGCGGCGGCATTCGTTCCGCCGCCCGACAGCAAGGAGAAGAAGCGGGATGGAGACGTACGACCACATCGTCGTCGGCGGCGGTTCGGCCGGCTGCACGGTTGCGCACCGGCTGGTGAAGGCCGGCCGGCGCGTGTTGCTGCTCGAGGACGGCCCGAAGGACGACAGCCTGTTCATCCGGATTCCGGCGACGTTCATCCGCGTGCTCGGCACGCAACGGACGGTGACGTTCGAGAGCGAGCCGCAGCCGGGCGCCGCGGGACGCAAGACCTACGTGCCGCAGGGCCGCACGCTCGGCGGCGGCAGCTCGGTCAACGCGATGCTGTACGTGCGCGGCACGCGCGACGACTACGACGACTGGGCCGCGCTCGGCTGCACCGGCTGGGGCTGGGACGACGTGCTGCCGGTGTTCAAGCGCGCCGAATCGCATCTGCGGCTGTCCGAGCCGTTCCACGGCACCGACGGGCCGTTGAAGGTCGGCGACACGCGCTTCCGGCATCCGCTGAGCCTCGCGTTCGTGAAGGCCGCGCAGGAAGCCGGCATCGCGTACAACGACGACTTCAACGGCGCCGCGCAGCATGGCGTCGGCTTCTATCACACGACGATCTTCGACGGCCAGCGCGGCAGCACCGCGGCCACCTATCTGGCCGACGCGATCGCCGATCCGAACCTGCGCGTGCTGACCGGCTGCCGCGTGACGCGCATCCGGTTCGACGGGCGCCGCGCGAGCGGCGTCGAATGGCGCACCGCGAGCGGCGCGACGGGAGCGGCCGCCGCGCGCGCCGACGTCGTGCTCGCGGCCGGCGCGCTGAGCACGCCGAAGCTGCTGATGCTGTCGGGCATCGGCCCCGGCGCGCACCTGCACGCGCACGGCATCGACGTGCTGCACGACAGCCGCGACGTCGGCGCGCACTACCAGGATCACCTCGAGGTATCGATCTACGGCCGCACCCAGGCACCGGTCAGCCTGCTCGGCGAGGATCGCGGGTGGCGGGCGTTGCGGCACGGGCTGCAATGGATGCTGTGCCGCTCCGGCCTGCTGACGTCGAACGTCGTCGAATCGGGCGCGTTCGTCGATACGACCGGTGGCGGCCGCCCGGACATCCAGTTCCACGTGCTGCCGACGCTCGTCGGCGACGTCGACCGCGCCCCGCTGCCCGGCCACGGCCTGTCGATCAACCCGTGCCTGCTCCGGCCGCGCTCGCGCGGCACCGTGCAACTGCGCGGCAACGATCCGGCCGCGCCGATCCTGTTCGACAGCGGCGCGCTGTCGGACCCGGCCGACGTCGAGGGCCTCGTGCGCGGCGTCAGGCTCGCGCGGCAGATTCTCCGCGCGCCATCGCTCGCCCGCCTCGTTCGCGAAGCCGAGACGCTGACCGACGCCGCGCTCGCCGACTACGTGCGGCGTCGCGCGAAAACCGTCTATCACCCGGCCGGTACGTGCCGCATGGGCAGCGACGCGCACGCGGTCGTCACACCGCGTCTCGCCGTGCAAGGCGTCGACGGGTTGCGGATCTGCGATGCATCGGTGATGCCGCGCATCGTGTCCGGCAACACGAACGCGCCGACGATCATGATCGCGGAGCGCTGCGCGGCGTTCATGTTGACGGCGTGACGCAATGCACGTGCGTGTGCGCCGCAGCACGCCGTGCCGAAAACGCAGACGGCGCGTGATGCACGCGCCGCCGTCGACCTGTCGGAAAACCGGCGTCAGCCCGCGGCGTCACGCGCCGCGTCGCGCAGCGCCATCGGCGACGCGCCGTAGCGCTCGCGGATCGCGCGGCTGAAGTGCGCCTGGCTCGAAAACCCCCAGCGAAACGCGATCTCGCCGATGCTCGCCTTGCGCAGCCGCGCGTCGGTCAGTTCGCGATGCGCGTGCGACAACCGCTCCGACCAGATGTGCTGCGTGATCGACTCGCCTTCGGCCGCGAAGAGGCGCCCCAGATGCCGCAGCGACAGCCCGACCGCATCGGCGACGGCCTGCGGCCCGAGTTCCGGTTCGCCGAGATGCGTCGCGATGTATTGCTTCGCGGTCAGCAGGTACGACAGCGACGCGCGCGATGCGCCCACGCCGTTCACCTCCGCATCGACGAGCGCCGCGATCAGCGTGCGCGTGTGCTCGGCGAACCGCGCGGCGTCGCGCTCGACCGGCGCCTTCATGAACCGCTCGACGCTCGCGCGCAACGTCGCGCCGAGCATCGCGCCCGCACCCGGCTTCGGCGCGATCCGCAGCGGCAGCGCGGCCAGCTCCGCATCGAGGCGGTCGTCGAGCGTCGTGATCGGGATATCGATCAGCAACTGCCGCATCGGCGTCAGGAATCCGAACAGATACGGCACGCGCGTGTCGTAGACGACGACATCGCCGGCTTCCGCGAGCAGGCACCGGTCGCGCTGGATGAAATACGCGCGCCCGCTCAGGATCTGGCACGCGAACAGCGATTCCTTCGGCAACTGGCGCACCAGCGCGGGGCTGCGCTCGATCACGTGATCCTGCCCGCTGATGTCGGCGATGCCGAGGCCCGGCAGCGCGATGTCGGTCTTCTCCACTTCGAGCCCGGCCGGCGACAGCGACGAGCAGCGCAGGCCGACCAGCGTCGCCGCGTTGAACGCATCCCAGTACGCCATCCTGTCGCGCGCCGGCACGTCGGCCGTCGAACCTCGCGTGCGTGAAAAAACGGTCGAATTCGTCACGTCGCCTCCTGCTGGCGCCTGTCGTGCGGAGCGGCACGGATTGGGGGATGGTTCGTCTGGATCCTGGTGCGATGCAATGTCCGGCGCGGTCAAGCAATTCGTCCAGCCCAGTCAAGAGCGGCGCGCACCGGCTGGCTAAAGTCGAGCCCACGACACCCCTACATACAAGGAGACACACCATGGTCGACAAAGCCGTATCCGAATTCTGGCAAAACATCCCGGCGATTGCCAATCCGTTCAAGCCCGATGCGCTGCCCGAAGCCTACATCCCGAACGCGGCCACCGACGACGAGCGCTATTACGTTCCGTTCACCGAAACGGTTTCGTCGCGGCCACTGTGGATCTCGCCGTCGCAGAACAAATGGTGCGACATCCTGATGGCGAAGGAAGCCGGGCTCGTGAACCGGCACTATCACCCGCACGAGGTGTTCGCGTACACGCTGTCCGGGAAATGGGGCTACCTGGAACACGAATGGACCGCGACGCGCGGCGATTTCGTGTACGAGACGCCGGGCGAAGGCCACACGCTCGTCGCGTTCGATCACCCCGAGCCGATGCGCGCGTTCTTCATCGTCAAGGGCCCGCTGATCTGGCTCGACGACGAAGGCAATCCCGACGGCTACTTCGACGTGCACTCGTACATCGCGATGTGCAAGGCGCATTACGAGAAGGTCGGCCTCGGCGCGCAAGCGATCGAGAAGCTGTTCCGCTGACGCGCGGCGAGGCTCACGATGACTTCCCCGTCCTCCTCCCGGCCCGCCTGGACGTACGAGAACAGGCTGCTGCTGATCCTGTTCATGACGTTCGGCTTCGTGTTCTTCGACCGCCTCGCGCTGTCGTTCCTGTTTCCGTTCATGTCGGCCGAGCTGCACCTGACGAACACGCAGCTCGGCATGGTGTCGTCCGCGCTCGCACTCACATGGGCGCTGTCGGGCGCCGCCACGGGTGCATGGTCCGACGCGCGCGGCACCCGCAAGCCGCTGCTGATCGCGGCCGTGCTCGGCTTTTCCGTGTGCTCGGCGCTGTCGGGCCTCGTCGGCGGCTTCGCGAGCCTGATCGCGTTTCGCGCGCTGATGGGCATCGCCGAAGGGCCGGTGCTGCCGCTGTCGCAATCGCTGATGGTCGAAAGTTCGACGCCGAGCCGCCGCGGGCTGAACATGGGCCTGCTGCAGGGCTCGGCCGCCGGCCTGCTCGGCGCGATGATCGGCCCGCCGGTCGTGATCGGCATCGCCACCGCGTACGGCTGGCGCGAGGCGTTCTACGTGTCGTGCATTCCGGGCTTCCTGATCGCGTTCTGCATCTGGCGCTGGGTGCGCGAAGTGCCGCCCGGCGGCGTGCGCCACGCGCAGGCCGACACCACCGCGGCACCGGCCGCCGGCGGTGCGACGGTCAGCCGCTGGGCGCTGCTGAAGGAGCGCAACATCCTGCTCTGCGTGCTGATCAGCTGCTTCTTCCTCACGTGGTTCGTCGTGATCATCTCGTTCGCGCCGGTATTCCTCGTGGAAAGCCGCCACCTGTCGCCGGCCGACATGGGCGTCGTGATGACCTGCCTCGGCGCCGCGTGGGTGTTCTGGGGCTTCGCGGTGCCGGCGATCTCCGACCGGATCGGCCGCAAGCCGACGATGATCGCGTTCGCGCTGATCGCGGCCGTGTGCCCGGTCGTGCTGATCCACGTCGGCTCCGTCTGGGCGCTCGGCGCGCTGGTGTTCGTCACGTACACGGGCCTCGGCTGCTTCACGCTGTTCATGGCGACGATCCCGGCCGAGACGGTGCCGCCGCGCGCGATCGCGAGCGCGCTCGGGCTGATCATGGGCGCCGGCGAGCTGATCGGCGGCTTCGTCGCACCGACCGTCGCCGGCTTCGCCGCGGACAAGTACGGCCTGCAGTTCGCGATGTGGACGTCGACCACCGGCGCGATCCTCGCGTGCGTGCTGTCGTTCGGCCTCGTCGAAACCGCGCCGGCCGTGCTGCGCAAGCGCGCGCTCGCCGGCGCCGCGGCCGGCCGCCTCGATACGCAAAACCTCGGAGGACGCTGACATGCGCGCACTTCAATGGCATGGCCCGCGCGACGTCCGTCTCGTGGAAATCGACACGCCGCACGTCGGCCCCGGCGACGTGCGCATCGCGGTCGCGTATTGCGGCATCTGCGGCAGCGACCTGCACGAATATGCGGACGGCCCGCACGCGATTCCGGTCGACGCGCCGCATCCGCTGTCGCGCCGCACCGCGCCGCTGACGCTCGGCCACGAGTTCTGCGGCACCGTCGTCGAAGTCGGCGCAGGCGTGACGACGCTGCGCGCGGGCGACCGCGTCGCGGTCGAGCCCGAGTATCGCTGCAGCCAGTGCGCGTACTGCCGCGCGGGGTCGTACAACCTGTGCGTGTCGATGGGCTTCGCCGGGCTGATGGGCGACGGCGGGATGGCCGACTTCGCGGTCGTGCCCGCCTACATGCTGCATCGCCTGCCCGACGGCGTGAGCCTCGAACAGGCCGCGGTGATGGAGCCGGCCGCCGTTGCGCTGCACGCGCTGCGACGCAGCGAGCTGCGGCTCGGCGAGACCTGCGCGGTGTTCGGGCTCGGCCCGATCGGCCTGCTGCTGATCATGCTCGCGAAGCGGCAGGGCGCGACGACGATCGTCGCCGTCGACGTGTCGCCCGAACGGCTCGCGGCCGCCACGCGCTTCGGCGCGACGCATGCGTTCGATGCGCGCGGGCTCGATGCGTCCGCGCTGCAGGACGCGATTCGCGCGGCCACGGGCGGGCTCGGCGTCGATGCGAGCTTCGAGGCGGCCGGATTGCAGGCCACGTTCGAATCAGCGATGCGGGCACTGCGCAAGGGCGGCCGCGTCGTGATGGTGGGCCTGATGCCGCACGCGGGTTTCGACGCGTTCCGCGCGGTCAACGACGAACTGACCTTCACCGCGAGCGTCGGCTATCGGCATGCGTACGAAGACCTGCTGCGCATCGTCGCGTCGGGCGCGCTCGACCTCACGTCGATCGTCACGCGCACCGTGTCGCTCGAAGACGCCGTCGCCGACGGCTTCGACGCGCTGCTCGCCGATCGCACGCAGATCAAGATCCTCGTTTCACCCGCGCAGCGGCCAGCCCGTCGCGCCACCACCATCGGGAGTGCCGAGCATGAATCGTCAGTGGGCGTTTGACGGGCAGACCGTCGTGGTGACGGGCGGCACGTCGGGCATCGGCGCGCGCACCGCGCTGCGGTTCGCGCAGGCCGGCGCGTCGGTCGTCGCGCTCGGGCTCGACGCCGCCGGTCCGCACGCGCCGGTGCATGACCGCATCCGGTGCGTGGAACTCGACGTGGCCGACGGCGCGGCACTGACGCGCACGATCGCCGGGCTGCCGCGGCTCGGCGCGCTCGTCAACGGCGTCGGCATCAGCCGCCACGCGGACGAATACCGGATGGACCAGTTCGAGCACGTGCTGAACGTGAACCTGACGTCGGTGATGCGGGCCTCCGACGCCGCGCTGCCCGCGCTGGCGGCCACCGGCGGCAGCATCGTCAATATCGCGTCGATGTACACGTACTTCGGCAGCAAGGACCGGCCCGCGTACAGCGCGAGCAAGGGCGGCATCGCGCAGCTCACGCGTTCGCTCGCGCAGGCGTGGGCCGATCACGGCATCCGTGTGAACGCGGTCGCGCCGGGCTGGATCGACACGCCGCTCAGCAGCGCGCTGATGGCCGACACGCAGGCGTCGCGCCGCATCGTCGAGCGCACGCCGCTCGGGCGCTGGGGCACGACCGACGAAGTCGCGGAAGTGATCCTGTTCCTGTGCTCGCCCGGCGCGTCGTTCGTCACCGGCGCGGTCGTGCCGGTGGACGGCGGGTATTCGACGGTCTAGCGCTCGACACGCCGCGCATCGACGGATCGACGCGGATCTGCCCATGCGCGTTGCACGTCACGGCTTCCCGTGACCGTCGCCGAACCGGGTTCGCCCGGTTCCCGTTTCTTCATATCAATCAGTAGTCCCATTAAAAAATATCCGGCTCGACCGGATCATGTGAGGAGCACTTTGGAGATGACGAAAAAGACCTTTCTGGCCCTCGCGGCCTGCACGCTTCCGGCTGCGGCATTCGCCCAGAGCAGCGTGACGATGTTCGGGCTGATGGATGCCGGCATCAGCTACGTCAGCAACCAGGGCGGCCACGGCGCCGCGAAATTCGACGACAACATCTTCTTTCCGAACCTGCTCGGCTTCGAAGGCAAGGAGGATCTCGGCGCGGGCACGCGCGCGATCTTCCGGCTCGTCAACCAGTATTCGCTCGGCAACGGCTCGATCATCGGCGGCGGGCTGTTCGCGCGCACGGCCTATGTCGGGTTGCAGAACGACCGGTACGGCACGCTGACGCTCGGCAACCAGTACGAATTCATGGTCGATGCGCTGGCCGCCAGCGGCAACGAGATCGCGCAGGATCTCGTCGGCCTGTACGGCTTTCGCAACGGGCCGTTCGACCGGCTCGCGCTGCCGAACAACCCGACCGGCGCATTCGACTGGGACCGCGTCGCGGGCAGCAATCGCGTCGCGAATTCGGTCAAGTACACGAGCCCGTCGCTGTCGGGCCTGACTGTCGGCGCGCTGTACGGCTTCGGCAACGTCGCGGGATCGATCGGTGCGAACAACACGGTCAGCATCGGCGCGAGCTACGATCGCGGCCCGTTCGGCGCGGGCGTCGCCTATACGAACCAGAAATACGGCGCGGCCGGCGGGCTGCCGCCCACCAGCGTGCGCAACTGGGGCGCGGGCGTGCACTACACGGTCGGCACGGTCACGGGCAAGGCGCTCGTCACGACCGTGCACAACGCGCGGAACGGCGCGGGGGCGTGGTCGGCGGAAGCCGGTGCCGCGTGGCGGCCGTCCCCGGTATGGGTGATCGGCGCGAGCTACACGTACATGAAAGGCAACGACACGCTCGACAACGCGCACGCGCACCAGTTGCTCGCCGCCGTCCAGTACTGGCTGTCGAAGCGCACGATGGTGTACGTGGCCGGCGTGCATCAACGCGCGAGCCACGGCAGCAATGCGCAGATCAACGGCGTGATGGATGCGAACGGCGCATCGAGCGGCGCGCTGCAGTCGATCGCGCGGGTGGGGTTCAGTACGCGGTTCTGATCCGGCGCGGGCTGTCGACGTTCCGGCAGCCCGCGCGGTTCGACGACAACACGATTGCGCGCGCAGGTCACAGAAACAGCAGCGCCGGATTCAGCGCCGTTTCGTCGCACGGCCGCGCACGCCAACCCAGCGCCACCGGAACCGAATAAAGCCGCCGCGCGCCGAAACGCGGCCAGAAATGGCACAGCCCGGGCGCGATCACCTGCACCACGGACAAGCCGATGTCGGGCCGCGTCTTGTCGACGACGAGCACGTCCATCCCGGCCGCCGCGATCCGCCCGACACAATGCGCGATCGCCGCCGGCAACGACGCGATATCGAGCGGCTGCCACGTCGAATGCGTCGTGGCGGGCGTGCCTGGCGCCGGATACAGAAATCCCGTCGACGAAAGCATGTCGCGATCCCACGGATCGGGCGCATCCGCCGCGATATCGAGCAACTGGTTGACCTCGGTCAGCGCCCGCTGCACCGCGATCCTGCCATCAGGATGACAACCGAAACCGATCGAGAAACGTCCGTCCTGCAGATTTTCCGCGAGCGCGGCCACGGTCGGCACCGTGAGATCGGTGGTGATGTCGAGCGCCCACACACGCCATCCGAACGTCGCGTATTCGTGCACGAGCGCGTCGAAGTACGGATCGGCGAAGCTCGCGAGATCGATGCCGGGGCGTTCGACCCGGTTGTACCACCAGATCGCGACCGCATCGCGCTCGATCAGCTCGAGCATGCCTTGCAGCATCGCCTCGTCGAGGCTCGATCCCGCCGCGCAGCCGTTCGGATTGTGCACGCAGGCGGCCGGCGCCCGCGCACTGTCGGGCGTTTCCGCGTAGCAGTAGCTCAGCGGCACGAGACGGCTTCGACCGTCGACGAGCGACCACGCAGGCGTCCAGTCGATCACGTCGCGCGACGTGAAGCGCGGCGGCACCTGCCTGCGGACATCGCGCGTCAATGCGTTGATCGCGTCGCGCGCGTCGAATTGCCGTTCGCTGAATTGCTGAAGCGCGTTCACGTGGATCGGCTCGGCGTCGCAAGCCGGATCGGCGCGCAGGCCGTCGATGCTGCCGGTCACCGTTGCCTCGTCGCCTTGATACACGCTGCTGAAGCGTTCGAGCGCCTCGCACAGCGCGCTGGTGCGGGCCTGCTCGTCGGTGCGACCCTTGCCGGAGCAGAGCCTGTCGAACCGGTTGCTGTCCGGTACGGCGGCCGGGCACACGAGAAAGCCCGACGCATAGACCTTGCGCAGGCCCGCGTGCCGCTTCGGCATCGGATGCAGATACGCGATCGCGCCGCTGACCGGCGAGATCAGGTGCGCGTGACGCGCGAACACCTGCTGCGGATCGGTGGTCCGGTAGCCGCCGTCCGCGCGCGCCAGCCGCGCAGGCGCGGCGAGCCGCGGCGCACGCGCCGCCTGCTCGCGCATCCACAAAGGATGGCCGCAGCACGGGCATTGCGGCCGCCTGACCACGCGGTGCCGTTCGACGGTCAGCGTGTCGAGGCGCTGCGCGACGATATGCGTTTGCGAACGCTCCGCGACCGCGCGGTTGACCGCGATCTGCTCGACCGTCGCGGCCACGAGCGCGGCCGCCGCCGCGGCCCCGGCTCGCGAGGCAGCCGGCGGCACATGCGTCGCGTCGCAGCCATGATGGCGCGCCAGCAGCGCCTCGACCGGCCGGTTGACGCGAATCCAGTAGCGCACGCATTCGACGCACGGCGCATCGGCAAGCGCGTCGACGCCGTCGGCCAGCAACGGCCCGATCAGCGTCTGCACACCGCCGGCCGCGACGACGAGCAGCGCACCGCCGCGCGCCGCCACGCGGGCGGCGCATGCGGCGAGATCGTCGCGGTCGTGCGTATCGACGATCGCGACGGTCAGTTCGGCTTCCTTGGCGATGCCGATACCGGCCGTGTCGAGCGCGCGCCGGAGCGGCGCGCCGTTCGCACCGAACGTCTCCACCGCGACCCGCAGTTGCGCGACGCGCGCGCACGCCGCGTCGCCGTCGAGCCCGGCGCGCTCGAAATAGCCGCGCGCCGCATCGTCGCCGTGCGGCGGATCGGCGCGCACGTAGCCGCGCCGCACCAGATGGTCGAGCCGCGCGAGCACGTCCCATTCGCCGAACGTGCCGGCCAGCGACGTCACGATCTCGGCAATCGTCATGCGGCCCCGCAGGCACGCGGCGATCCGCACGAAGATCGCGCCGGACAGCATCGCTCGCTTGAATTCGTCGACGACGAACAGCGTCTCGGGGCCGGCATCGAGCACGAGCAAGTGCGGCTTGAAGCGCAATACGCGCGAAAGGTCATCGAGCATGCATCGGGCTCCGTGCGACGGGTCGGATAAACGTCGCGCGGCCCGGGCCACCCCGCCGGGCCGCGCGACGGTGCGCGGGTCGGCCGCGCCCGGTCAACAGCAGGTGAACAGGTAACACGGCCCCGCGTCGCAGTAGGCCGCGAGCGCCACGGCCTCCTCGTCCAGGTGCACCGGCTGCTCCGGTATGCCGACCGTCATCACGTTGCGCGGCAGGTTCCAGCTCCCGCCGCCTTTCCCGTCGCTCGTCCAGCCATGATCGCCGCCCGTCTTCTCGATATCGATGTCGATGATCCACGGGCACTGATAGCCGAAGTATTTCGCGAGCGTATCCAGCGGCCGGTCCAGCAATTCGGTCTTGAACGCCGGGTCGCGCCACGAAAGCGCGATCGCACGCAGATAGACCTTCTGAAACTCCAGCATCGATTCGAGCGTCGGATTCGCGTTGTCCTTTGCCATGTCGGTTTCCCCGGAGTCATTCCATGATGGTGATGTGGTCCGCGTTGTACGCGGCCAGCGCCTGCGCGAACTGCGTCTCGTCGGCCGGCGCGGGCGGCAGGTACAGCGTGAGCCTGTTTTTCTGGCCGGCCGTCCAGTCGCCGTTGACGGTCGGCGTCCATTCCGACGATTTGAGCTGCACCTTCAGGTCGAGCTTGAACGGGAAGTGATAGTCGAACTGCTCGCGCAATGCGTGGACCGGATCGGCCTCGAGCTTGTCGAGAAACGCCGGCGAATGCCACGCGAGGGCGATCGCCCGGATGACGGTCGCGCGGTATTCGAGAAACTGTTCGTACGTCGGTAATCGAAGATCCTTGCTCATCGGTCTGCTCTCCTGAATGACGGGTTTGAACTGCTTACGGCAACGACTGCAACGTCGCTTCGGCGAGCCTGGCGATGCGGCCCATGCCCGCCGTCGTTGCAATTTCGACTGCGCGCCGGCATGCGTCCAGCGCGGCCACGCCGCCGCAACGCGGATCGGCCCGGCACAAGTACTCGCCCTGCTTCAGCAATAGTTGTGCTTCGTAATACCGTTCGCCGCTCGATTCGCACCAGGCGAGGCACTGCCCGATCTGCGCGAGCGCCGCGTCATGGTCGCCGCGTTCGGCATCCAGTTCGGCCAGCAGCGACGCGTAGTAGGTCAGCCCGAGCAGGCCGCCCGATTGCCGCTGCGCGTCGAGATGCGCGACGACGCCCGCGCGATCGCGTTGCGTCCACGCGTGAATGATCGCGGCGTAGTGCCCGACCGCGCGCAGCCGGTGCGCGTCCGCGAGGCGGAGAATCGCCTCGGACACCGCTCGCGCCGCGTCGCGATCGCCCGCGAGCTGATGCGTGCGCGCGAGGTACATCATCGTGACGCCGAGCGTCGGCAGATGATCGAGGCAGGTCGCGCGATACACGGCTTCGTGCGCCATCGCGAGCGCCGGCTGAGGATCGTCGTCCATGCACCAGCGCACGCTGGCGAGCGACGCCATCGTCCATGCGCGCGTATCGAGCCCCAGGATGCGCCGGTGCCCCGCGTCGCGTCGCACGTCGTAACCGGCCAGCACCGCGTCGAACGCGGCACGCGCGCGCGCATAGTCGCCGTCGACCCACAGGCTCATGCCGCGCATCGCGTCCGCCGCGACCTGCACGCCCGCCTCGCCGCGCTCGGTCGCGAGCGTGTCGAGCCGCTTGCCGATCCGGCGCACGGTCGCGCGGTCGCCGGCGACGTGGTAGTAGGTCGACAGCGTCCACAACGCGCTGATCTCGAGCTCCGGGTCGTCGAGCGTCTGCGTCTGCCGCAGCAACTGTTCCGCATGCTCGCGTACCTGCGCATCGGCCCAGCCGAAGCGCGCCATCGTCGCGTGCGTCAACGTGGCGCGGATGCGCGCGCGGTCGTGCTCGCGCTGCGCGTGATCGGCGGTGGCGAGCCAATCGAACACGGCCTGCCCGTAACGGATCGCATCGTCGTATCGCGAACGTTCGAGCGCGCGGCGCGCCGCGTCGATGCCGTGCGCGATCGCGTCCGCGCACGCGCCGGCGCGCGCGAAGTGTCCGGCGACGCCGAACGCATGCGCCCCGGCGCCGCGATCGGCCTGCGCGAGCAGCGCACGGCCGACGCGCGCGTGGTTGCCGCGCCGCACCGCGGGCGGCATCGATTCGTATGCGGCGTCGCGAATCAGCGCATGGCGGAACGCATAGAACACGCGGTCGCGCCGATGTTGCGCATACACGATCCGCTCCTCGCGCAGCAGCCGCAGATGCGCGTCGAGCGTGACCCGATCGTGCGGCGACGCGTCGGCGAGCAATTGCGCATCCACTTCGAGCCCGATGGTCGCGGCGAGCTGCGCGGTGTCGCGCGCGTCGTCGATCCGGTCGAAGGCCAGGCCGAGCATGCCGCCGAGGCTGAGCGGCAGCGGATACGGGTCCGTTGCCGCGGGCCCGGCGAGCGGACCGTCCGCGCCGCTCACCGTCAGCTCGCGCGCGACGGCCTCGATGAACAGCGGAATGCCGGCGGTCCGATCGGCGAGCCGGTCGAGCCACGCCGGATCGAACGCGCCCGGGCCCAGATGCGCCGACATCAGACGCTGCGCGTCGTCGCGCGGCAGGCGGCGCAGCACTACGCGATCGGTCGCGCCGCGCCAGCGCGCGAGCTTGTCGGGGCGCGACGTGAGCACGATGCACAGTGCCGCTGCGCGCGGCGAGTGCTGCAGATACGCGAGAAACTCCTCGGTCGAGCGATCGAGCCACTGAACGTCCTCGATCACGAGCAACACCGGCGCGCCGTTGCCGAGCGACACGATCAGTTGCTCCAGGACGTCGAACAGCGCGTGCTGCTCGCGCGCGCTCGACCACAGCAGCCCGTTCGCATCGCAGGGCAGCCCGAGCCAGGTCGCGAGCGCGACACGCGCCGCCGCATGGTCGCAATCGAGCGGCGCGATCATCGCGTCGATCGCCGCGAGCGCCGCGCCGGGCGCACGATCGGCGTCGACCTGCCAGTGCGCGGCGATGAACCGCAGGATCGGAAACAACGCGTGGTTCTCGCGTTCGGGCAGGCAGCCGCACTGCGCGAAGGCATGGCCGCGGGTCCGCACGGCCTCGCACAGCTCGTGCACGAGCCGCGACTTGCCGAAGCCCGCATCGCCGATCACCAGCCTCGGCAGCCCGGGCGGCGCCGGCTCGCCGCGCCTCGCGCGACGATGCCGTGCGTGCGTGTCCTGCCACGCGCGCAGCAACGCGTCGAGTTCGCGCGCGCGGCCGACCATGGGCGTGCGCCTGCCGGCATCGAGCGAATCGAACGGCGTATCGGCGTGCCGCTCGCCGAGCAGTTCATGAACCGGCTGCGACACGACACCCGCGCGCGCGAGCCGCAACGCGGTCGGCCGCGAATCGGCATGCCGTTCGAGCACGAGCCGCGCATCGTCGCTGATCAGAATCTGTCCCGGGCCGGCCAGCCGCAACAGCCGCGATGCCGCGGCGGGCGTCGACACGCCCGACATGTGCGACGCCTGCGCGAGCACCTGCCCGACGTGAATCGCGGCGGCCACTTCGACCCGCCAGCCTTCTTCCGCGCCGGCAGCAGCACGGCCGCCGGCGGCCGGCGGCACCGGCAGCCGCGCGCGCTCGGCGACGCGCACCATGTCGAGCGCCGCCCGCACTGCCCGGCGGGCGGGCCGGTCGATGTCGCCTTGCAGGCCGAAATGGAACAGCAGCGTGTCGCCGAGCCGTCCGCCCGCATGCGCGCCGTAACCGACAGCGATATCGGCGCACTTCGTCAGCCACTGTTCCTCGTAGCCGTCGAGCACCATCCCGTGCTCGGTTCCGGCATGGCGCTGGCGGCCCTCTCCGGCGATCGTCACGCAGCAGCACAGGGTAGTGATCTGCCGGTACTCGCCCACCTCCGCGATCGTCTCGCCGCGCGGCGCAAGCGGTCGCGAACGCGCGTGCCGGCCGGCGCGACCGGCGTCGAACTGGCCGACGAGCGCGGCGAAGTTGAGCGCACGAAACTGCGCCGCGAGCGCCTCGGCCGACGCGGCGCGCTGCCGCGGATTCTTGTTCAGCGCATGCCGCAGCACCGCGCCGAGCGGCAGCGCCGCGATCGACGGCGGGAGCGCCACATCCACCGGGCTCAGTTGCTGATAGAGGATCTCGGCCACGCTTGCGCCTTGCATGACGACCTCGCCCGTCAGGCATTCGATCACGATCAGGCCCCACGCATACAGGTCGCTGGCGGGCGTCGGCGGCTCGTTGCGCAACTGCTCGGGCGCGCAGTAGGGCGGCGAGCCGAGCACCTCGGTCGCGAGCGTCGCGGTCTGGCGCGCGATGTCTTCGGTGCCGGGCAGCAACGCGCCGATGCCGAAATCGAGCAGCTTCGCGTGCGGCCCGTCGTCGGCCATCGCGATCACGATGTTCTGCGGCTTCAGATCGCGATGCACGATGCCGCGCCGATGGGCGGCCGCGAGCGCGTCGAGCACCTCCGTCATCAGCCGCCCGGTGTCGATGGCCGACAGCGGCCCGTCCGCCGCGAGCCGGTCGCGCACCGTCCGGCCCTCGACCAGTTCGAATACGGCGAACAGCCGCCCGTCGGGCGCCTCGCCCTGGTCCAGCAGCGCCACGATGTTCGGATGCCGCAGCGCCTCGCACAGGCTCGTCTCGCGCCGGAAGCGTGCCCGCCGTCGCATCCGCTCCGGCGCAACCAGCGCGGCGTCGTCGCGCATCAGCTTGAGCGCGACGGCGTGCCCCGTCTCGTCGCAGGTCGCCCGAAACACCACGCCGTTGCCGCCTTCGCCGAGCAGCGCGCCGAGCCGGTAATGCCATTTGCCGGCGAGCGTCGCGAAAGGCGCCGCGCGCTTCGACGGTTCTGGTGCGTCCGGGCGGACGGCGGGGTGAGACGCGGTCGGTAGCACGGCCGGTTCTCCCGCGTTCACGGGCAATGGACGACCGGGCCCGGCACCGCGCGCGGCACGCCGAGACGCGGCCCGACGGCCGGCACCGACTCGCATTCGAGATGCTCGCCGCGCATGATCCGGAACGGCACATCGCCGAAGCGGACGCTGCCGCGCCGACGCTCCACGAGCTGGCTCGCGCCCAACCCCGGCAGCGCCGCGAACTGGCTCCGGGCGCGATGGATCTGCACGTTGACATGGGACGCGTCGATGCCGAGCATGCGCGCGAGCCGGTCGAGTTCGATCCACCCTTGCGTGGCGGCGTCGTAGCCGGCCTGCATGTCGGCCGAGCGCGCGCGGGCAAGCGTGACGAGGCTGTAGTGATGGGCGCGTTCGCCGAGGTCGACCACGCCGCCACGGACATGCAGCAGCATGCGCACGTGCTCCTCGTCGCGGCTGACGAAGAATTCGAGCAATTGCGCCGGCGCGGCCGGATCGGCGGGGGCGGCGAGCATCACCGTCGAGCCGTGGCGCGCGAGCGCGAGGCGCCACGCGAAGTCGCCGGTCGACACTTCGTCGCCGTCATGCAGCGCGCGCGGCGGCAACGTGTCGTCGCACAGCCATTCGCCGGCCGGCGAACGAACGATCGTGACCGGCTGCGCGGCAGGCGCCGGCAGGATCTGGCATGGCGCGAGCACGATCGGCGCGGCGGCGCCGCGGATCGGCCACAGCGTATCGGCCGGATCGTCGAGCGACTCGACGCGCCACGGCGCGATGCCGGCCCTGCCGAAGCGGATCACGTCGCCTTGCTGCAGCACCGCATGCTCGCCGTCGCGCAGCGAGACGCCCGATACCGACGTGCCGTTGCTGCTGTGATCGTGGAGCTCCCAGAGCCCGCCGACCCAGCGGATATGGGCGTGGACGCGGGACACCGAGCCGTCCCGGATGACCGTGTCGCAGCGCGCGTCGTCGCGGCCGAACACGTGATACGCGCGGAGCAGGCATGCGTCTCCGGAAGCGTCGTTCTTGAGTATCGCCATGGCCGCCCCGTGTCGGATTCGCCCGGATCGTTCGAGTGACGCATCGACGCTGCCGGGCAAGCGATTGCTTCAATGATCGCGAACAGTGCCGCCCGTTCGCCGCCTCGTTACCTGTTTTTCTGGTCAGCTTCCTGCAAGGGTCGCCCAAGCGTCGCGCGTTATTTCGGCAAATTGAATGGTCGATCGCTTTGTTGTTTTAAAGTCTGGCATCCCGATGAAAATCCTGCCAAATAAAATCGTGCTCCGCAACCGGCATACCTGGATAACGATTTTATATTGCAATGCTTTACCTTTTCGATGAATTTTCGGGTGACGGATAAAGGGTCGAAATTCTTCATCGTGGCTCGCTCTGCCGTGATCCATGCGCCATGGCCGACACGATGACATTGAATGACGGAGTCGGATTAATGACCTTTGCCAACGCGGAATTCTTGTTTGCACGGTGGAAAATAAAATAAAACCGTTTCGATTTTTAAAATAGTTTTCTTCGGCGTTTTTATAATCTTCCCTGTTTAACTTATTCATGAATCCCGCCGCATCGCGGCGAATGTCTCGCGGGGTAGTCGGCAAACGCAGGTGTATCCGCACGACCATGCATCGGGAGGCGTCGATCGAACGGCCGCGACACCGGATGCGGCATCGCGCCCGCCCGGTCGCCGGGATCGATTCACCCACGACATCGCAGGAACGCCCCCAACGGCCGCCTCGTCGCACGCCCCGCCCCACCATCCCGCCCTCAATAATCCCCTTGACGCTGTATCTTTCGATATATATCTTTAGATATGTTTTACGACACACAGGACACGATCATGCGACACAACCACTTCCGCGGCCATGCCCGATGCGACGGTCATGGTGCGCATGACCACCCCGAGGGATTCGCCGGTCTCTGGTACGCGATCGGTCGCCACCGTCGCGGCCACGATGCATTCGGCGGCGGCCCGTTCGGCGGCCGTGGCGGGCGCGGCTTCGGCGATTTCGGCGACGACGGCATGCCGCGCGGCCGCCAGTTCAGCTCCGACGATCTCCAGCTGCTGCTGCTCGCGCTGGTGGCCGAACAGCCCAGCCACGGCTACGAACTGATCAAGGCGCTCGACACACGCTCGAACGGCTTCTACAGCCCGAGCCCCGGCATGGTGTATCCGGCGCTCACCTATCTCGAGGAAGTCGGCTTCGTCGCGTCGCAGGCGGAAGGCAACCGCAAGCGCTATGCGCTGACCGACGCAGGCCGCGCGCATCTCGACGC
Source organism: Burkholderia sp. IO2 (assembly GCF_029522185.1). Taxonomy (NCBI): domain Bacteria; kingdom Pseudomonadati; phylum Pseudomonadota; class Betaproteobacteria; order Burkholderiales; family Burkholderiaceae; genus Burkholderia; species Burkholderia sp. IO2. The sequence continues at coordinate 205,366 of NZ_JAKWFH010000005.1, forward strand.
CCAGCGCGAACGCGTCGACACGCTGTTCGCGCGCCTCACGCACCTCGCCCGCAAGATGGAGTTCATGCGGCGCGCGTTCGCCGGGGAATCGGCGGGCAACGAAGCGCAGGACGAATCGCAAGCCGGCTGGCTGCCGGAATTCGTCGAGGCGCGTCTCGCGCTCAAGCGCGCGCTGCTGCACAAGAGCGCCGCCGACGCCGACGAACAACGCCGCATCGCGGCCATCATGCGCCGCGCGACGGCCGAAATCGAAGGCGGCGCCGGCGCGTGATCCGCGCCGTCCCGTCACCACCCAAGGAGAACGGATCGATGCAGAACACATCCGAGCGCACCGTCACCCGCGTGCGCCACCCCCTCAAGTTCCGCCTGCTGCAAGTGCTGCGCGTGCATCCCGTGACGCCGCATCTGCTGCGCGTCACGCTCGGCGGCCCCGATCTCGCGGATTTCGAATCCGCGTCGTTCGACGATCACGTGAAGGTATTTTTCCCGCCGCCGGGCGCGGAACGCCCCGCGCTGCCGACGCTCGGCGCGAACGGCCCCGAGTTTCCGGCCGGCGAACCGAAGCCGGTCGCGCGCGACTTCACGCCGCGCCGCTTCGACCGCGCCGCCCGCGAACTCGATCTGGAATTCGTGCTGAACCATCCGGGCCCGGCATCGCAGTGGGCCGCGCAGGCACGCGTCGGCCAATGGCTCGGCATCGGCGGCCCGCGCGGTTCGTTCGTCGTCCCGACCGGTTTCGACTGGCATCTGCTGATCGGCGACGATACGGCGCTGCCGGCCGTCGCGCGGCGTCTCTCGGAATTGCCGGCCGGCGCGCGCGCGGCGGTCGTGCTGGAAGTCGCGGATCGCACCGCGCAGATCTCGTTCGATACGCGCGCCGACGTGCATGAAATCTGGCGCTTTCGCGCCGAAGCCGACGCGGCGGACGGCGATGCGCTGCTGAATGCCGTGCGCGACCTGCCGCTGCCGTCGTCCGGCGACGGCTACGTGTGGGCGGCCGGCGAAGCGCTGTCGATGCGCGCGGTGCGCCAGCACCTGACCGGCGAGCGCGGCGTCGACAAGTCGCGCATCCGCGCGGCGGCCTACTGGAAGCGCGGCGCGGCGGCCGTGCACGAAACGCTGGAAGACTGAGTAACCGTCTTCCGAGTCAAGCCCGATGAAGTGAATCGTCCCAAGGCGTGTTGGTTTTGACCATGGCATTGAGCATGGTTAGGAGCTTGCGCATGCAGGCAACAAGCGCGACCTTGGACAGTTTGCCGGCGGCCTTCAGGCGTTGATAGAAGGCTCTGATGGCGGGGTTGTAGCGTGTGGCAGTCAATGTAGCCATGTACAGCACGCGACGGATCGCGAAGCGGCCACCTTGAACCCGTCGTCGCCCATTACGTAAGCCGGAATCGCAAGCAATGGGAG